>JALQTL010000462.1 GCA_023260935.1 Paracoccaceae bacterium | reverse complement strand
CCCGGGCATTGCCCATGGGACCGGAAGCCTGAAAGCCCCCGGGGAATAGGGCCAGATACGCGCGCCGGGGGCCGGAGTCAAGAAACAAAGGCCGCAAGGGGCCGGGATGGGGCCGGGGCGGCGGCCGGATGCCGCCGGCGAAGCGCGGGTTTTCCTTTACATTACATCGCCCTGCCGTCACCCTGTTCAGGAATGCACAATGGCATCCGGTGGCCGCTGGGGCGCCGGTTGGGGGTTTTGGCACGATGTCGCTGGCGAATTGGGACGAAATCCGCACCGCGTTTCAGGTGGCCCGGCTTGGCACGGTTTCCGGCGCGGCCGAGGTGCTTGGGGTGCATCATGCCACCGTCATCCGCCATATCGACGCTTTGGAAAAATCGCTGGGAACGAAGCTCTTTCAGCGCCATGCCCGGGGCTATACCCCCACCGAGGCAGGGCGTGACCTGCTGACCGTCGCGCAGACCACCGAAGAGCAGTTCGCCCAGCTTGCCAGCCGCATCAAGGGTCAGGGCGAGGCGGTTGCGGGGGAACTGGTCGTCACCTCGATCGCCGGGGCGTCGGATCTGCTGACCCCGGTGCTGACCACGTTCCAGCAGGCGCACCCGGGCCTGCGGTTGCGGTTTCTGACCGACATGCGCGTGTTCCGGCTGGATTACGGCGAGGCGCATGTGGCCATTCGCGCAGGTGCCGCGCCAGAAGAGCCTGACAATGTGGTGCAGCCGCTGTCGCGCATCCGCACCGGGCTTTATGCCTCGCAAGCCTATGTGGCGCGCCGGGGCCAGCCGGCGAGTGAAGCGGAGTTCGCCGGGCATGATTTCATCTGCACCGACAGCGACGGATCGCGCGCGCCCTTCTATCGCTGGCTGATGTCGCGGGTACCGGCAGACCGGCTTGTGTTTCGGGCCACGGAACCGGCGGCTTTGGACGAGGCCGTGCGGCAGGGGGCGGGCATCGGCTTTCTGGCTGCCTATAAGGCGCAGAACTGCCCCGATCTGGTGGAAATCCTGCCGCCCCGCCCGGAATGGGATGCGCCGCTGTGGCTGGTCACGCATGTGGATCTGCACCGCACCCGCAAGGTTCAGGCCTTTCTGAGCCATCTGAAGGAAGCCGCGCGACACTGGCCCGTCTGACAGGATGCCGTCTGACATGGTGCCAAAGAGGGGGCTGACCGAGGCGCAGAAGGGGCATCTGGCGATGCTGTCCTTTTCGGCGCTGGTGGCGGGATCTTTCAGCCTTGGGTCGATGGCGGCCCCCTTTGTGGACCCTGCCGCGCTGACGGCCTTGCGCTTCATGGTGGCCGGGGCGCTGGTCGGGCTGGCGGCGCTTTTCACCCGCCGCACCGCCGCAAGGGCCATGGCCGCGCCCTGGCGCTATCTGGTGCTGGGCGGGTTGCTGGCGGCCTATTTCGTGCTGATGTTCGAAGGGCTGAAGACGGCCGACGCGGTTTCGGCCTCGGCCGTGTTCACACTGACGCCGCTGATGGCAGCGGTGTTCGGCTGGCTTTTGCTGCGCCAGCGGCTGACGCGGCGGATGGGCCTTGCCTTGGCCCTTGGCGCGGCGGGCGCGGTCTGGGTGATCTTTCGTGCCGACTGGCAGGCGCTTTTGTCCTTTCACATCAATCGCGGCGAGGTGATCTATTTCTGGGGCTGCCTTGCCCATGCGATCTATGCCCCGATGGTGCGCAAGCTGAACCGTGGCGAGCCGGCGGTGCTGTTCACCTTTGGCATGATGGTGGCCGGCGCCGGCATGCTGACACTGTGGAGCCTGCCTGCCCTGCTGGCCACCGACTGGCGGGCGTTGCCCGGCATCGTCTGGGTCACGCTGTTCTATGTTTCGGTCTTTGCCAGTGCGGTGACTTTCGTGCTGCTGCAATACGCCACCCTGCGGCTGCCGGCGGCAAAGGTGATGGCATATACCTATCTTACACCTTCCTGGGTGATCCTGTGGGAACTGGCCCTGCGCCGCGATGGTCCGCCCGCCGCGGTGCTGGGCGGCGTGGGGCTGACCATGCTGGCGCTTTGGCTCTTGCTGGAAGAACCCCGCGAAATGTCCGCAAATCCGCGCCTTCCGTCCGGTTGAATCCATCCTTGGGCCGCAATCCTGCCACAGTCCGACGCAAACGTTAACGCGTGGGAAATGAGGTGTGACATGGCAGCGATCCTTGTAATCTTCGGCAGCAGTGCGGGTTTCCTTGCGGCACTGGCCCATGTGGCCGTCTTCGGGGGCAGCATCCTTACCGGCCTTGCCATCTGGAGCGGGCTTGGCGTGGCCATCACGCTGATCGCGGTGCTGCTGGCCCTTTTGCCGCACGGGGCGCAAAGAACGCCCGTCATCGCGCAAGAGGCCTGAGGTATCCGGCCAGATCGGCGCGCGAAGCCGGGCGCAGGCCCGCGCAGAAGGGGCCCCGGCTTCAGAATTTCCTTGATTTACGGGCTCTGCGGCTTCATATCCTTTGCGCGACGTTATCTAATTCGACCACTGTCTCCGAACCTCGGCACAGCAATCGACCATCAGCTGACTGCGCCGGGCCGCCGCACTTCCGCGGGCGGCAAATAACAAGGAGACTTCACGAGATGGCCAAGGGCACCGTGAAATGGTTCAATGAAACCAAGGGTTACGGCTTCATTGCCCCGGAAGGCGGCAAGAAGGACGTGTTCGTCCACATCACCGCACTGGAACGTGCTGGCCTGCGTGGACTGAAAGACGGCCAAGCCGTCACCTTCGACATCGAAGCCGGCCGTGACGGCCGTGAATCGGCAACCAACCTGTCGCTCGCCTGAACTGGCGCCGACGGGCCGGGCTGGATGGCCGGGCCAAAGGACCGAATTCTTCAAGGGGCGCCCCGTCACCGGGCGCCCCTTGTTCATTTCCGTGGCACGGGCCGAAGCGGGCTTGGGCGCTGGAAAATCGCCTGCCGGCGCGCCGCCGGGTGCTCAAGCACCTGATCCAGCGCATGGCAAAGCGCCACCGGCGTCACCGGCGCAGGCAGCACGACAGGCCCCTGCCGGCACGGCTGGATGGCCTGCTCTGCACGGTCTTGCGTGATCAGGATCACCGGCACCCCAGGCTCTGTGTCCTGAGCCCGCCGGATGATCCTGAGCGCGCCCTCCACCCCGCCAAAACCGTCGCAATCGACAATCAGAACATGCGCCGCGCGCGGGTCATCTGCCAGGGCGGCAACCGCATCGTAAAGCTGGTCATGCACCTCCACCTCGGCGCCAAGGGCCAGCAGCCGCTTGTGCAAGGCCGCACCCTGCCCTTCGGCCGCGGCCAGAAGCGCCCGAAAGCACCACCCCGGCTGACCTGCCCCGCCCCAGTGCCAGAAACGCTCTGCCCGCATGATGCCCCCGCCGTGCTGGCCGCCCCATGATGCGCCCCATGAGGCGCCCCGGCGATGCCTCTTGTCTTGTGGGCCGGGCAGGGCCACTCTGCCCCCGGGAAACCATAGGGTGATACCGCAAGGGGGAACGATGGCAGAGCCCGATTACCAAAGCCTTATCGATGCCCCGACCTGGGCCTTCATCCGGCAGACAGAAAGCCATTACCCGCCCGATACGGCCAGCCTTGGCATCGCCGACCAACGCCGCATCTATGACCGGATGTGCCGGGCCTTTCACCGTGGCTACCCGCCCGGCGTGACCGCGCAAGACCAGAGCATTGCCGGCGTGCCCTGCCGGATCTATCCCGGCGCCGGCCCGACGGTGATCTATCTGCACGGCGGCGGCTTCGTTGTCGGCGGGCTCGACAGCCATGATGATGTCTGCGCTGAAATCCGCGCCAGAACCGGGCTGAAGGTGGTGGCCGTCGATTACCGCCTGTGCCCGGAACACCCCCACCCCGCCGCCTATGACGATTGTCTTGCCGTGGCCCGCGCCCTTGCCGGCCCGCTGCTTCTGGCCGGCGACAGCGCAGGGGGCAATCTGGCCGCGGCCCTTGCCCATGCGCTGCGTGGCGATGGCCGGGTGCTGGGCCAGGTGCTGATATATCCCGGCCTTGGCGGGCCGCGCGGGCGGGGTAGTCACCTGACCCATGCCCATGCGCCAATGCTGACCGCGGCCGATGTGGATTTCTACGCCGGCATCCGCCATGGCGGCCCCCCACCCGACCCGCCGGACCCGACCGCCAGCCCGCTGGACGCAGGCGATTTCACCGGCCTGCCGCCAACCCTTGCCATCGCCGCCCAATGCGACCCGCTGGCAGATGACGCGCCAGCCTATGCCGCAGCCCTGCGCGCGGCGGGGGGACGGGCCCATGCCATCACCGAAACGGGGCTGGTCCATGGCTATTTGCGTGCCCGCAGCACCGTGCCGCGTGCGGCGGCCAGCTTTGACCGGATCATTGACACGCTTGCCGCCTTCGCAAAGGGCGACTGGCCCTTCGGAGATGCGCCATGAAAGACCATGCGAACCTTGCCCACTGGCCCGAACGCACCGAGATGGCCGCCGCCTTCCGATGGACCGCGCGGCTGAACATGCATGAAGCGGTGGCAAACCACTTCAGCCTTGCCGTGAACCCCGAAGGCTCGCGCTTTCTCATCAACCCCAGAGGCCGCCATTTCAGCCGGATCACGGCCTCCAGCCTGATCGAGATCGATGCCCGCGATCCCGGCACGATGGACCGCCCCGATGCGCCCGACCCCACCGCCTGGGGCCTGCACGGCAGCCTGCATCGCGCCTGCCCGCATGCCCGCTGCGCCATGCATGTACATTCGATCCACGCCACGGTGCTGGCCAGCCTGTCCGACAGCCGCCTGCCGGCGATCGACCAGAACACGGCGATGTTCCACAACCGCGTGGCCGTAGACGATCACTATGGGGGCATGGCCTTCGAGAACGAAGCCGCGCGCTGCGTCCAGCTGCTGTCAGACCCGAAGATCACCACCCTGATCATGGGCAATCACGGCGTTCTGGTGATCGGCCGCACGGTCGCGGAAACCTTCAACCGACTCTATTATTTCGAACGCGCCGCGGAAACCTATATCCGGGCCCTTCAGACCGGCCGCCCCCTGCGCCACCTGCCCGACGACATCGCCGAAAAGACCGCCCGCGAATGGGAAGCCTACCCCGGTTTCGCTGAAGACCACCTGAACGAAATCAAGGCCCTGCTCGATCGCGAAAGCCCCGATTACGCCGATTAGGCTTGCACCTTTCCAAAATACTCCGGGGGTGAATTGGCCGTCAGGCCAAGAGGGGGCAGAGCCCCCTTCCCCGCTTGCCCCAAGCTCAGGCGGAAAAGAAGGGCGCCGCCGTCATCGTCGCGGGCACCGGCACGCCCAGCCGCGTCAGGATCGAAGGCGCCAGCGCCAGCTGGTCCAGCACCACATCCCCGGGCGGCATTGCGCTGTCCCCGAAGTAGTAAAAGGCGAAATCCTGCTGCAACTCGCCCGTGCCGCCATGGTGGCCGCGCTCATCCTGCCCATGATCGGCGGTGACGATCACCTCATAGCCGCTGTCGCGCCAGCGCTGCACAAAGGGCGCCAGCATCGCATCCATCACATAGCAGGCATGGTCCATTTCCTCGCAGTCATGGAAGAACCGGTGCCCCATGCTGTCCAGCGTGCAGGTGTGCAGGATGCCGTAATCGATCCCCTTCACCTCGGCCAGCCGGGTCAGCGTGGCGAAAAGATCCACATCCGACGGCGTCATCTGGTTGATGTTGCCATAGCCGGTCATGGTGTGAAACCGGCCATGGTGGATCGGGCCGGCGTCTTCGTCATATTCGATGTCACGCACCAGATCGAAGGGCGCACGCTGAAAGAACTCCGACCAGAAGCTGTGGGTCACGGCCCCGGTGCGCTTTCCCGCCGCCGCGCATTGCGAAAAGATATCGGGCAGGTCCAGCTTGCGGATCGCCTCATTCCCCCAGACCCGATGCACCTGCGGCGGCACCCCGGTATGGATCGAGGCATAACAGGAGGCCGAGGTCGAGGGCAGGACCGACCGCATGCGCCAGACCCGGGCCTGCCCCTGCTGCACCCAGCCTTCCAGATTTCCGAACAGCCGCCGCCAGTTGCGATAGGGCACGCCATCGATGATGATCAGAAGAAGCTTGCGGTCCATGTCAGGCCCTCCACGGCCGGCCGGTCGCCCCGCCGGTCGTGGCGGATGCTTCCGGCGGGGATATTTAAGAACGGATGAAGATCAGTTTCCTGCGGCTTCCATCTTGCGATGCTTCAGCACCGTTTCCAGCCAGCCAAGTTCCAGTTCCGGCACCGACGACAGCAGAAGATCGGTATAATCGTCGAAGGGCGGCGCCAGCACATCGGATTTCGTGCCATAGCGCACCACCTCTCCGCGATACATCACCGCGATCCGGTCGGCGATGGCCTTCACCGTGGCAAGGTCGTGGGTGATGAAGAGATAGGCCACGTTTTCCTGCGCCTGAAGCGAAAGCAAGAGCTTCAGGATGCCGTCGGCCACCAGCGGATCAAGCGCCGAGGTCACCTCGTCGCAGATGATGAGCTTGGGTTTGGCCGCCAGTGCCCGGGCGATGCAGACGCGCTGCTTCTGCCCCCCCGAAAGTTCCGCCGGATAGCGGTCGATGAACCCCTTGCCCATTTCGATCTGGTCCAGCAGATCCTGAATGCGCTTGCGTTTGGCCTCGCCCTTCAGGCCGAAGTAGAACTCCAGAGGGCGCCCGACGATGGTGCCAACCGTCTGGCGCGGGTTCATGGCCGTATCGGCCATCTGATAGATCATCTGGATTTCGCGCAGGTCATCGCGGCTGCGGGCGCGCTGTTCCCGCGTCAGGTCGCGCCCGGCAAAGTTGATGCGCCCCTGCGAGGGCGGCAAAAGCCCGGTGATCGCCCGGGCCAGCGTGGATTTGCCTGACCCGCTTTCCCCCACTACGGCAAGGGTCTGGCCCGCCGGCAGATCAAGGCTGACGTTCTTCAGCACGTCGAAATTGGTGCCCCGATAGCGCGCGGTCACGCCCTTGACCGAAAGCACCGCCGGCGCGTCGGGCTTTTCGGGATGGTCGATGGACCGGACCGAAACGAGAGCCTGAGTATAGGCTTCCTGCGGGGCGGTGATGATCTGGCGGGTGCTGCCGTATTCCACCCGTTTGCCGTGGCGCAGCACCAGAATGTCATCGGCCAGCTGCGCCACCACGGCCAGATCATGCGTGATGTAAAGAGCGGCCACGCCGGTATCATGGATCGCCTCCTTGATCGCGGCCAGCACTTCGATCTGGGTCGTCACGTCCAGCGCCGTCGTGGGTTCGTCAAAGATCACCAGATCGGGCTTCGGGCACAGCGCCATGGCCGTCATCGCCCGCTGCAACTGCCCGCCCGAAACCTGATGCGGATAGCGGTTGCCAAAGCTTTCGGGATGCGGAAGGCCCAGCTTGGCAAAGAGGCTGACCGCGCGCTTTTCCGCCTCGTCCCTGCCCATCACGCCATGCGAAAGGCTGGCCTCGATCACCTGATCCATCAGCTTGATCGCCGGGTTGAAGGCTGCCGCCGCCGATTGCGCAACATAGGTCACCTCGCGCCCGCGCAGCGCCCGCAGCCCCGCCGGGCTGGCCATGCGGATATCGCGCCCGTTCAGGGAAATCACCCCCCCGGTCAGCCGCACCCCGCCCCGGCCATAGGCCATGGACGACAGGCCGATCGTCGATTTGCCGGCCCCGGATTCACCGATCAGCCCCAGCACCTTGCCCTTTTCCAGCGACAGCGACACGCCGTCCACCAGCACCACCTCTTTCGGCGGCTCTCCCGGCGGATAAGAGGTCGCCTCGATCCTCAGATCGGTGATGTTCAGCAGCGCCTCAGCCATCGCAAGGCCTCCCACCCTTCATCTGTTCATAAATATCCCACAGGGGGGTCCGGGGGGACGTGAAGTCCCCCCGGCCGCTTCCGGCACAGGCAAAAGGGTGCGGGGTCATCCCCTGCCCCCCTTCAGGCTGGTGGTGCGGCCCAGCACCCAGTCGGCGACAAGGTTCACCGAAATCGCCAGTGCCGCGATGGCAAAGGCCGGGATCAGCGCCGCCGGGATGCCATAGACCAGCCCGGCCGAGTTCTCCTTCACGATCCCGCCCCAGTCGGCCAGCGGCGGCTGCACGCCAAGGCCAAGGAAGGACAGGGTCGAGATGAACAACACCGCAAAGATGAAGCGCAGGCCCAGTTCTGCCACCAGCGGCGACAGGGCATTGGGCAGGATCTCGCGGAAGATGATCCATCCCCAGCCTTCGCCACGCAGGCGCGCGGCCTCGACATAATCCATCACCACGATATCGGCGGCCACGGCGCGCGACAGGCGGAAGACCCGTGTTGCATCCAGAAGCCCGATCACAAGGATCAGCACCAGAATCGTCACTGGCATGACCGACAGGATCACCAGCGCAAGGATCAGCGACGGTATCGACATCATCAGATCGACAAGGCGGCTCATCACCTGATCGACCCAGCCGCCCGTTACCGCGGCCGTAAAGCCAAGGACCGACCCGGTGACAAAAGACAGGATCGTGGCAGCAGATGCGACAAAGATCGTGGTCTGTCCGCCATAGATCATGCGGGTCAGCATGTCGCGGCCGATGGCGTCGGTGCCGAACCAGTGGTCTGGCGAGACGGGATCCCAGACCCCGCCCACCACTTCGGCCATGCCCGAACTGACCACCCAATACTCATCCTCACCCAGTTTGGTGACCGTCG
>JALQTL010000368.1 GCA_023260935.1 Paracoccaceae bacterium | reverse complement strand
TCTGGATGCGGTTCGAATGGCAGTTCGCGGTCGGGACCGTGGCGGCGGTGGCGCATGATGTCATCGTCACCATGGGCGTTTTCGCGCTGTTTCAGTTGCGTTTCGATCTGACCATCGTGGCGGCCTTGCTGACGATCCTGGGCTATTCGGTCAATGACACGGTCGTGATCTTCGACCGGCTGCGCGAGAATTTGGCGAAATACAAGACCATGCCTCTGCGCGACCTGATGAACCTCTCGGCCAACGAGACGCTCAGCCGGACCTTGATGACAGCGGTGACGACACTGATCGCGCTTGTGGTGCTGCTGGTGTTCGGAGGCGACGTGATCCGGGGCTTTGTCTTTGCGATCACCGTCGGCATCGTGCTGGGCACCTATTCCTCGGTCTATGTCGCCAAGAACATCGTGCTGATGATCGGGCTGGACCGCAGCGAAAAGAAGAAGTCCTCGGCCCCCGACGAATTCGCCAATATCGACGCCTGATCCGATGCGTCTGACCGAGATCACCTATGGCAGCGCCCAGCCGATCGAAGGCTATGGGCCGGGGTTCTTTCGGGTGGGCGGGCATGTGTTGCGCGGCGCCACGCTGATCACGCCCTGGGGGGCCGGGCCCTGGGACGGGCTGGAAGATACGGCAACACCGCTTGCCCTGGCCGGGCGGATCGATGTGCTTTTCCTTGGCATGGGGCAGGATATCGCCCATGCGCCAAAGGCCTTTCGGACGGCGCTGGAGGCGGCGGATATCGGGGTGGAGGTGATGAATACCCCGGCCGCCTGCCGCACCTATAACGTGCTGCTGTCAGAAGGCCGCCGGATCGCGGCGGCGCTTCTGCCTGTCTGACCCCGGCTGATCCGGCCTGTCACCAATGCGCCTGCACATGCGGCGCGATCAACCGGTCATAGACTGCGCGGGCGGCGGCCATGGTTTCATCCGTCAGGGCGGGAACCTGCGCCGCGGCGGCATTGGCCCGGGCCTGCTGCGCCGACTTGGCCCCTGGGATCACCACGCTGACGGCGCTGTCCATCAGAATCCAGCGCAAGGCAAAGGCCGCCATCGGGAGTCCACCCGGAACCAGCGGGCGCAGCGCCTCGACCGCCTCCAGTGCCA
The DNA here is from genome assembly GCA_023260935.1 of Paracoccaceae bacterium. Classification (GTDB taxonomy): domain Bacteria; phylum Pseudomonadota; class Alphaproteobacteria; order Rhodobacterales; family Rhodobacteraceae; genus Pseudotabrizicola. Next base: position 5,159 of record JALQTL010000368.1, on the reverse strand, counting down.
CGTCGAAGGGCACACCGGAAAAGGTTTCGCCCTTGTCGAAGGCCTCTCCGTTGCGGTTGAAATGGCGGTGGTCGTCGGCGGCAAAGGTGCTGTCCTTCGTCATCTTGCCGGTCAGCAGGCCCGACGCCAGCGGCACGCGGGCGATGATGGCCACGCCGCGGTCTTCGGCAAGGCGGAACAGGCTTTCGGCCGGCTTCATGCGGAACAGATTGTAAATGATCTGGATCGACACCACGCCGGGGTGATGCAGGGCCTGCTCTGCCTCGGCCACGGTTTCGACCGAAACGCCATAATCGGCGATCCAGCCCCGCGCCTTCAGCTCGTCCAGCGCGTCAAAGGCGCGCGACGAGAAATAAACGGCCGTCGGCGGGCAGTGAAGCTGCACCAGATCAAGCCGATCCATCGCCAGATTGCGGCGGCTGCGGTCCACAAAGGCCGCCAGATTGTCAAGGTCATAGCCTTCGGCCACATGCGGCGACAGCCTGCGCCCGGCCTTGGTTGCCACGAAGGGACGCTCGCCCCCGCGTTCGGCCAGAACCTCGGCGATGATCTTTTCGCTGCGCCCGTCGCCATAGACATCGGCGGTGTCGATGAAGGTGATGCCGCTGTCCAGCGCCGCATGCAGTGCGGCCTTGGCATCATCCCACGAAACCTCTCCCCAAGTGCCGCCGATGGCCCAGGCACCAAAGCCGATGGGGGTGGTCTGACGGCCGGTCCGGCCGAAGGGGCGCGTCTGCATCATCAATCTCCTTCGCTTGGGGTCGTGAACCTAAGGCAGGCCGAGGCAAAGGCCAAGTGCCACGGGGTCTTTTCGGGGCCGGCTTCATCGGATAGGGCTGGGGCATGGAACTTGTTGTCACCGATCTGGCTGTGGAACGCGGCGGGCTGACCGTTCTGGAACGTCTGTCGTTCCGGCTTGCGGCGGGCGAGGCGTTGATCCTGCGCGGGCCCAATGGCGTGGGCAAAACCACGCTTCTGCGCACGCTTGCAGGGTTGCAGCCGGCAGTTCAGGGCACCATCAGCCTGCCCGCGGAAAGCCTGACGTACGGTGCCCATGCCGATGGTCTGAAGGCGGTGCTGACGGTGCGCGAGAATCTGGAGTTCTGGGCCGCGATCCATGGCGGCGGCGATGTGGCGCGCGCGATGGCCGACATGAACCTGACCGATCTGGCCGACCGGCGCGCGGCCAACCTGTCAGCGGGCCAGAAGCGCCGGCTGGGTCTGGCGCGGCTTCTGGTGACGGGGCGGCCGATCTGGGTGCTGGATGAGCCGACGGTATCGCTGGATCAGGCCAGTGTCGCGCTGTTCGGCGCCGTGGTGCGCGCGCATCTGACCGGCGGGGGCATGGCGTTGCTGGCCACCCATATTGACCTTGGCTTGCCCGAGGCGCGGGTGCTGGACCTTGGCCCGTTCAGGGCAACATCCCCTCAGATCTCTTCGGGCAGGGGTTTTGACGAGGCTTTCGCATGATGTCGCTGCTGGTCAGGGATTTGCGGCTGGCCTTCCGGGCCGGGGGCGGCTTTGGGCTGGGCCTTGCCTTCTTTCTGCTGGTGGCAGTGCTGGTTCCGCTGGGCGTGGGCCCCGAAGGCAGCACGCTGGCAAAGATCGCGCCCGGCATCCTTTGGGTTGGCGCGCTTCTGGCCTGCCTTCTGTCGCTGGACCGCATCTTTGCGCTGGATTTCGAGGACGGGTCGCTGGATCTGTTGGCTACCTCGCCCATCCCGATGGAAGGGGTGGTGGCGGTCAAAGCACTGGCGCATTGGCTGGTGACGGGGCTGGCGCTGACGCTGGTTTCGCCCGTGCTCGGGGTGCTGATGAACCTGCCGCCGGCGGGCTTTTTCTGGCTGGTCGCCTCGCTTCTGGCGGGCACGCCCGCGCTTTCGGTGATCGGCGCCTTTGGTGCCGCGCTGACGGTGGGGGTAAAGCGGGGCGGGCTGTTGCTGTCGCTGCTGGTGCTGCCGCTTTATGTGCCCACGCTGATCTTTGGCGCCGAGGTGGTCAAGCGCGGGGCGCAAGGGGCCGAGGTGGGCACGCCGTTGCTGCTGCTGGCGGGGATCACGGCCGGATCGGTGGCGTTGCTGCCCTTTGCGGCGGCTGCGGCAATCCGCGTCAACCTGCGCTAGGCCATTACATGATAGTGACTTGAGGCCGCAACGAAGAGAGGCTACCGAAAGCCCCATGTCGATCTGGGAATACGCGAACCCGAAGAAATTCATGCAGACCTCGGCCTGGGCCTTGCCCTGGGTGGCGGGGCTTGCGGCCGTGTCGCTTGGCGTCGGGCTGGTCTGGGGCTTTTTCCTGACGCCCGATGATTACAAGCAGGGATCCACGGTGAAGATCATCTTCCTGCATGTTCCCAGTGCGATGATGGCCATCAATGCCTGGGTGATGATGCTGGTGGCCAGCCTGATCTGGCTGATCCGGCGCCACCATGTCAGCGCGCTTGCAGCCAAGGCGGCCGCCCCGGTCGGGCTGACCTTCACGGCGATTGCCCTGGTCACGGGGGCGTTCTGGGGGCAGCCGATGTGGGGCACCTGGTGGGCCTGGGATCCACGGCTGACGGCCTTTCTGATTCTGGCACTGTTTTATCTGGGCTATATTGCGCTTTGGGAAGCGGTCGAAAACCCGGATACGGCGGCTGATCTGACAGCAGTGCTGTGCATGGTGGGGTCTGTCTTTGCGGTCCTGTCGCGCTATGCGGTGAAATTCTGGAATCAGGGCCTGCATCAGGACTCCACGATCATGAAGGTGGGGGAAAAAGATCCGATTGCCCCAGCCTATTACCTGCCGCTGATCGTTTGCATCGCGGGTTTTGTGCTGTTGTTCGTGGCGCTGGTTCTGGCCCGCACCCGGACAGAGATTCGCGCCCGCCGCCTGCAGGCGCTGTTGGCGAGGGAGCGTCTGGCATGATCCCCGATCTGGGCAAATACGCAGTTGCGGTGCTGTCGTCCTATGGGCTTTCGGTCGCGATGATCGTGGGGCTGGTGCTGCTGTCCTATGTGCAGGGCCGCCGGGTCAAGCGGCAGTTGGCGGATGTCGAGGCACGTCAGGGCAAAACCGATGGCTAAATGGTTGATGATCATTCCCCCGGTAATCTTCGCGGGATTGGCGGGCATGTTCTATGTGGGCATGCAGCGCGAAAATCCGCAGGATATCCCCTCGGTCTTCATCGATCGCAGTGCCCCCGTGCTGCCCGCCACTGCCCTTGGCGACTATCCGCTGCTGGTGGCAGATGATCTGAAGACGGGGCAGGTGACGGTGGTGAATTTCTGGGCCAGCTGGTGCCCGCCCTGCCGGGCCGAACATCCTGTGCTGCTGGAAATGGCCGCCCGGGGGATCCGCGTGGCCGGGATCAACATGATGGATGACAGCGCCAAGGCGCAAAGTTACCTGCAAGACGAAGGCAACCCGTTCTTTGCCATCGCGACCGATCCGCAGGGGCGCAACCGGGTGGAATGGGGGGTAACGGCGCCGCCTGAAACCTTCATCATCCGCGGTGATGGCACGGTGGCCTTCAAATTCATCGGCCCCCTGGTTGGCAGCGATTACGAACAGCGCTTCAAACCGGCACTGGAAGCAGCCCTGGCCGAGGCGGCATCGGGCTAGGCCCGGATCAGCAGCGAAAAGCAGATGCACAGTGCCATCAACTCCCACCAAGGGAGGGATGGCAGGCAGGGCAGTTTCCGCCGCAGCGGCCGGAGGGGGGTATCATCGTGGAACATGGGCGCCCCATTGCCTGAATAACGGTGAACAAAAATCGCGCCGGATACCGCCGCCGCGCAGCCCAAGGCTTAGGCCGTCTTTCTTAACAAACCGCGCATGATGGCCGCATGGCCGGCCGATTTCCGGGGGTTCCTGCCGTCTGGCGCCCGAAAACACGAAAGGGCCCCGTCGGGGGCCCTTTGTGCAAGACTGGTCAGCCCTTTTCGGTTGCGGGCTTACTCGGCCGCAAGGTTGCGCAGCACATAGTGCAGCACACCGCCGTTTTCGACATATTCGATCTCGATCGCGGTATCGATCCGGCACTTGATCTGGATCGTCTTCACCGTGCCATCGGCATAGGTGATGTGGCAGGGCACCGTCGACAGCGGTTTCAGATCGCCTTCCAGCCCTTCGATGGCCACCACCTCGTTGCCGGTCAGACCCAGCGACTTGCGGGTATCACCATTGGTGAATTCGAAGGGGATCACGCCCATGCCCACAAGGTTCGACCGGTGGATACGTTCGAAGGACTCGGCGATCACGGCCTTGACGCCCAGAAGCGCCGTGCCCTTGGCCGCCCAGTCCCGGCTGGACCCCGCGCCATATTCGATGCCCCCGAAGATCACCAGCGGCGTGCCCTGTTCCTGATAGGCCATCGAGGCGTCGAAGATCGAGGTCTGCTTGCCATCCGGCCCCTTGGTGTAGCCGCCTTCGACGCCATCCAGCATCTCGTTCTTGATGCGGATATTGGCGAAGGTGCCGCGCATCATGACCTCGTGGTTGCCGCGACGCGCGCCATAGCTGTTGAATTCGCGCACCGGAACCTGACGGTCGATCAGGTATTTCCCGGCCGGGGTGGTATCCTTGAACGACCCGGCGGGAGAGATATGGTCCGTCGTGATCATATCGCCCAAGAGGGCAAGGATGCGGGCGCCGGTGATGTTGCGGATCACGCCCTTCGATTTGCCCATCCCGCGGAAATAGGGCGGGTTCTGGATATAGGTCGAAGAGGCGGGCCAGTCGTAGGTTTCGGAATCCGTCACCTTCACGCCCTGCCACTTTTCATCGCCCTTGAAGACATCGGCGTATTTCTTCTGGAACGCTTCGCGGGTGACGACTTCATGCACCAGATCGGCGATTTCCTTGTTGGTGGGCCAGATGTCCTTCAGATAGACCGGCTTGCCATCCTTCGACGTGCCCAAGGGTTCGCTGGTCAGGTCGATGTTCATGTCGCCCGCCAAGGCATAGGCCACCACCAGCGGGGGAGAGGCCAGATAGTTGGCGCGCACGTCCGGTGAAATGCGACCCTCGAAGTTGCGGTTGCCCGAAAGAACAGCGGTCGCCACAAGGTCGCCCTCGTTGATCGCCTTCGAGATTTCGGGTTGCAGCGGGCCCGAGTTGCCGATGCAGGTGGTGCAGCCATAGCCGACAAGGTTGAAGCCGACGGCATCAAGATC
>JALQTL010000322.1 GCA_023260935.1 Paracoccaceae bacterium | reverse complement strand
CCGCCCCTTCCCGCCTTCCGGTCCTGCTTCTTGCAAAAATACTCAAATCCGCCGCGCCGGGCTGGGCGCGAAAGCCGGGTCAATGCGCGCTGACCGGGGCCAGATCGTTCTGCCGCGCCAGCGCGAAGGCCAGCGCCCGGTCGCGCACCAGCGCCAGACGCTCGCCATCGGGACGGTGCACGGCATAAAGCACCTCGATCCCGCCCGCCTGATTGCGGATTTCCTCGGGCAGTTCCGCCACCGCGACAGGGCGCACATAGACGATGCGATCCGCGCTTTCGGGGAAAAGATCAACCTTCACATCCATGACCGTCTCCTTTCACTTCGCCTCGATGCGCTTCACCGGCGCCTCGGCGGCGCTGCGGCTGCTGCGGATCGGAATGGTCTGCACCACCGCCTCGGGGACGACGCGGCGCAGATCGACATGCAGAAGCCCGTGCTCCATATGCGCGCCAGAAACCTCTACCCCGTCGGCCAGCACGAAACTGCGCTGGAAGGCCCGCGCCGCAATTCCACGATGCAGGAACACCCTGTCCTGCCCGTCATCGCCCTGCTTGCCCCGCACGACAAGCTGGCGGTCCTCGACCGTGATCGCCAGATCATCCTCGCGGAAACCGGCGACGGCAAGCGTGATACGGTAGGTATGATCCGAGGTAGCCTCGATGTTGAACGGCGGATAGCCCTCGGAACCGGATTTGGCGGTGCGTTCCACCAGACGTTCCAACTGCTCGAACCCCAGCAGAAAGGGATGCGCGCCGAAGCTGAGTTTAGTCATGTGTCCCGTGCCCTTGTTGAAGCGACAGCGTGTGATGCAGGGCCCCGATCCGGGCACCCAGACCCAGTGAATATGGGATGGCCCGCCGCGGCCCGCAACCCCTGCAAAGAGGCAAACCGCAGGCGGCCCGGTAAATCCGGCGCGCCCCGCAAACCGGCCGTTTTCCTTCACCCAAGGGCATTGAAACATTATACTGTGCAGCGATGACACAAAGCGACTCAGCCCCTGAGCCATCCCGATGAATGCTTCCGGCGAACTGAATTTCGAAGAAATGCTGCGCATACGGCTTGAAGTCCTCAGGCGCGAACATCGCGATCTGGACGAAGCGATTCATGCGCTGGAAGCAACCGGCCGCCCCGACCAGCTGACGCTGCGCCGGCTGAAAAAGCAGAAACTGTCCCTGAAGGACCAGATCGTGAAGATCGAGGATCAGCTGATCCCCGACATCATCGCCTGAATGGCCCAGCCCGGCCCCGGTATATCCCGCACCAGCCTTGCCCCCCGGCGCATCAGGCTGTAATCGCCCAGACCAGCAAAGCCGGAGGCGTGAATGGCCGTTGACGTGGGAATCATCATGGGGTCGCAGTCCGACTGGGCCACCATGAAGGAAGCCGCCAGAATTCTGGACGAACTTGGCATCTCTCATGAAGCCCGGATCGTCAGCGCCCATCGCACGCCCGACCGGCTGTGGACATATGGCAAGACTGCCGTGGACCGGGGGCTGAAGGTGATCATCGCCGGCGCCGGCGGCGCGGCCCATCTGCCCGGCATGATGGCCTCGAAAACGCGGCTGCCTGTGATTGGCGTGCCGGTCCAGACCCGTGCCCTGTCGGGGGTCGACAGCCTTTATTCCATCGTCCAGATGCCCAAGGGCTTTCCCGTGGCCACCATGGCCATCGGGGCCGCCGGGGCCGCCAATGCCGGGCTGATGGCCGCCGGCATCCTTGCCCTTGGCGATCCGGGCCTTGCCGCGCGGCTGGATGCGTGGCGCGAGGCTCTGTCGGCCAGCATTCCCGAGGAACCGCAGGATGACTGAGTCCCTTGCTCCCGGTGCCACCATCGGCATTCTTGGCGGCGGTCAACTGGGCCGCATGCTTTCGGTTGCCGCCAGCCGTCTGGGGCTGCGCACCCATATCTTCGAACCCGGCGCCAACCCGCCAGCCGGCCATGTGGCCGACCGGGTGACAACTGCCTCTTACGAGGATGTCCAAGCCCTTGTGGCCTTTGCCGAAAGCGTCGACGTCATCACCTATGAATTCGAGAACGTCCCCGCCGCCTCGCTGGACCGGCTGGAGGCGATCCGACCGATCCGCCCGAACCGCCGCGCCCTTGCCATCAGTCAGGATCGGATGGCGGAAAAGGACTTTCTGACCGGGCTTGGCCTGCGCACCGCCCCCTATGCCCGCGTCACCGATGGTGAAAGCCTGGCCGCGGCCCTAGTCCGGATCGGCACCCCTGCAATCCTGAAAACCACCCGCCTTGGATATGATGGCAAGGGGCAGGCCCGGATCATGTCGCCTCAGGATGGCCCCGCAGCCCTTGCCGCCATGGCTGGCGCCGAGGCGGTTCTGGAAGGCTTCATTGACTTCAGCCATGAGGTCAGCGTGATCGCCGCCCGAGGGCTGGACGGCTCCGTGGCCTGCTATGACCCGGGCGAAAACGTGCATCGCAGCGGCATCCTGCACAGCACGACTGTCCCCGCCCGCCTGTCGCCCGGCCAGCGCACGGATGCGGTGCTTCTGGCCGCCCGCATCCTGAACGCGCTCGATTATGTCGGGGTGCTGGGGGTCGAACTTTTCGTCACCGAAAGCGGTCTGATCGTGAATGAAATCGCCCCTCGTGTGCATAATTCCGGCCACTGGACCCAACAAGGCTGCACCGTTGACCAGTTCGAGCAGCACATCCGCGCAATCTGCGGCTGGCCCTTGGGCGACGGCAGCCGCTTTGCCGATGTGGTGATGGAAAATCTGATCGGGCAGGATGTCGACCGCGTGCCGCTTCTGGCCAAGGAACGCAACCTTGCCATCCACCTTTACGGCAAGGCCGAGGCCAAGCCCGGCCGCAAGATGGGCCATGTCAACCGCATCATCCGCGGCCTGCCCTGACGCGGATGGCCCGCCACAGGGCTTGGCACCAGGTCTTTTCCCTTCGCACCAGCAAGACAGGTCAGGCGCCTCCGGCGGGAGTATTTGGAAAAGGTGCAATGGAGGTGCCCAAGTCCTCCTTTGCACCTTTTGAAAATACTCCGGGGTGAGGCGGCGCAAGCCGCCGAGGGGCAGCGCCCCTGCCCCCTTGTCAGGCCCCGACGCCGCTTTCAGGCAGGATCCTGACACCGTTGATCTGCCACCCTTGCGGGGTTTCAATCATCTGATAATCCAGAACATGTGTCCGGCCCTCAAGGTCGGTGATCATCACCCGCTGCCACAGCTTTCCCGCCACATCGCGCAGATCCAGCATCCGGACGGCGGAAGGACGGTGAACCATGGGATAGCCCTGCTGCACCATGCGGCCAAAGTTTTCCGGAGAACCGAACATTCCCTTTATCGCGGGCGAGGCAAACGAGAAGGCACGGGCAAAATCATCTGCCAGAAGCGCATCGATCTGGCTGCGGATCGTGTTTTCGATCGGCCCCTCCTGCGCCGAGGCGGGCATGCCAAGCCCGGCGCCAAGCAGGATGCACAGAGCTAGAAAACGGCGGGTCTTCCGGACGGTCTGACGCATCGCTTTTCCTTTCACGCAACGATTCCCGGCAAAAGGATAGGCCGGGGATGTGCCCGGTCAAACCCGCAGCGACCATGCCCGGGCGGGAACGGACGTGTTGCGCCAGGGATCAGGCGTCGGAGCTTTGCACCAGACTGCCTGAAAGGCCCTTGTCGATCAGCGCGATGGTTTCGGCCACCCCGTAAAGGGCGATGAATCCGCCAAAGCGGGGGCCCTCGCTTGCGCCCAGAAGCACTTCGTAGAGCGCCTTGAACCAGTCTCGCAGCGGTTCAAACCCGTGATCCTTGCCAACGGCAAAGACCATGGATTGCAGGCCGTCGGCGTCTGCCGCCGCCCCTTCCCATGCCAGCAGCCGGGCACGCAGATCCTCGATCGCGGCACGCTCCTTGGCGTCGGGCAGGCGGAATTTTCGACCGGGGGCGATCTTGTCGTTGAAATAGCGCACCGCAAAACCGGCAGCCGCATCCAGATCGGGGTGGGTTTCGGGGCTTGCCTCGGGCGCATAGGCGCGGATGTAACCCCACAGCCCCTTTGCATCCTTTGCCCCGGCTACGCTGGCAAGGTTCAGCAGCATGCTGAAGGGCACCACCATCCGCGATTCGGGCGGGTGGCCGCCGTGGATGTGCCAAACCGGGTTGTTCACCTGTGCATCGATGTCCTGCTCGGGATAGGCCCGCAACTGCTGGTGATATTCATCCACCGCGCGCGGGATCACATCGAAATGCATCCGCTTCGCCGTCTTCGGCTTCTGATACATGAAATACGACAGCGACTCGGTGGCCGCATAGGTGAGCCATTCGTCGATGGTCAGCCCATTCCCCTTGGACTTGGAGATCTTCTGGCCCTGGTCATCCAGAAACAGCTCATAGGTCATGTGGTTGGGCTTGCGCCCCCCCAACACCTCGCAGATGCCGTCATAGATCGGGGTATTGGTGGAATGGTCCTTGCCATACATCTCGAAATCCACCCCTAGCGCGGCCCAGCGGGCGCCGATCATCTGGCCGAACGCCTTCTGGCAGCCGAGCGGCGCAATGTCGGGCATTACGGCTTTGGCGTGAAGG
>JALQTL010000298.1 GCA_023260935.1 Paracoccaceae bacterium | reverse complement strand
ACGCATGGCGAGGCTGCGATGTCCGACCCCGTTCACCTATGACAAGTCGATCTGCTGATCTGGTCCGGCCCGGTGGTACGCTCCCCCGGTCAGGTGCGGGCTGGGCCATGCGGCGACAGGCCGGTTCGGGCTGATCGCGCTGCGGGTGCGCCCGTCTGATATCGCTGGCACGATCCTGCCCCGGGTGGCACAGGCCACCGGGCTGCCGCCTGATACCCCGGTGGTGTTCGGCCCTCATGACAGCAACGCCTCGCTCTTGCCGCATTTTATGGTGGGCAAGGCGCCCTGTGCCGGGGTGTCCACCGGCACCTCGGGTGTCTGCATGGGGGGCTGCCCAATTTTCAGGCAGATGCGGGGCTGGTGGGCGTGATCCGGTCTGACAGGGCTTTCACCCGCGCACGCAGCCTGATTAACTGGCATCAGGCACGGGGGCGGGGTGAAGAATGACCACCTACTTCAACGAGATGTTTCAGGACGGCAAGGTGCGGCTGCCCTATGCGCGCCTGCAGGACTGGATGCAGTCGATGCCGGCCGAGTTGCGGCAAATGAAACAGGCCGAGGCCGAGGCGCTGTTTCGCCGCATCGGCATCACCTTCGCGGTTTATGGCGAAGGCGGCGATCCGGACCGACTGATCCCGTTCGACATGTTCCCCCGGGTGTTCAGCGCAAGTGAATGGTCGCGCCTGGAACGCGGGATAAAGCAGCGGGCGCGTGCACTGAACGCCTTTCTGGTCGATGTCTATGGCAGGGGAGAGATCGTGCGCGCCGGCCGAATTCCTGCGCGGCTGGTCTATCAGAACGAGGCCTATGAAAAGGCCGTTGTCGGCTTCGTGCCGCCCAAAGGGGTTTATTCGCATATCGTGGGCATCGATCTGGTGCGCACCGGCCCGGATGATTTCTTTGTGCTGGAGGACAACTGCCGCACCCCTTCGGGCGTCTCCTACATGCTGGAAAACCGCGAGATCATGATGCGCATGTTCCCCGACCTTTTCCGCGAAAACCGGATTCAGCCGGTGGACCAATACCCCGAAATGCTGCGCCGCACGCTGGCCTCTGTCGCCCCGGCGAAGTGTGACAGGGAGCCGACAGTGGTTATCCTGACCCCGGGCCATTTCAACAGTGCTTATTACGAACACAGCTTCCTTGCAGATCTGATGGGCGTGGAACTGGTCGAGGGGCAGGATCTGTTTGTCGAAGGCGAATTCGTCTTCATGCGCACCACCGAAGGCCCGCGGAGGGTGGATGTGATCTATCGCAGGATCGATGATGCCTTCATCGACCCCTTGTGTTTCCGCCCCGACAGCATGTTGGGGGTGCCGGGGCTGATGGATGTCTACCGTTCCGGGGGCGTGTCGATCTGTTCGGCGCCGGGCGCGGGGGTGGCTGATGACAAGGCAGTTTACACCTTTGTGCCCGAAATGGTGCGCTTCTACCTGGGCGAAGACCCGATCCTGCAAAACGTGCCCACATGGCAATGTGGGCGGGATGAGGATCTGAAATATGTTCTGTCGCATCTTCCCGAACTGGTGGTGAAAGAGGTTCACGGCTCGGGCGGCTATGGCATGCTGGTGGGGCCCAAATCGACCTCGGACCAGATCGAGGCATTCCGCGCCAAGATCATCGCCGATCCTGACAATTACATCGCCCAGCCCACCCTTGCCCTGTCGACCACGCCCACCTTTGTGGCCGAAGGGATCGCGCCCCGGCATGTGGACCTGCGGCCCTATTGCCTTGTGGGGGAACGCATAGAGCTTGTGCCCGGGGGGCTGACACGGGTGGCGCTGACGGATGGCAGCCTCGTTGTGAACTCGTCGCAGGGCGGCGGGGTCAAGGATACCTGGGTTCTGGCGGAGTAGGGCGCATGCTGAGCAGAACGGCAGACAATCTTTTCTGGATCGCCCGGTCGATCGAACGCGCCGAAACCGCCGCCCGCCTTTTGGAAGTGGGGTCGCGCATCGCGCTTCTGCCCTCGGCCGCAGGGTATCGCAACGAATGGGATTCGCTGCTGTCGGCCAGCGGCACGGCCGATGCCTTTGCCCGCAAATACGGCGATGCAGTGCAGCGCAATCTGGAAAGCTGGATGTTTTTTGACCGCGACAACCCGTCGTCGGTGGCATCCTGCATTTCCAATGCACGCGAAAACGGGCGGATCGTGCGCACGGCGCTGACCACCCAGGTCTGGGATGCGTTGAACACCGCCTTTCAGGAACTCAAGACGCTGGAGCGCACCCCGCGCAGCGAACTGGCCCTGTCGCGGCTGACGGAATGGACGATGCGCCATGCAGCCATGGTGCGCGGTTCCATCGACGCCACGCTGTTGCGTAACGACGGGTGGGATTTCCTGAACACCGGCTTCTTTCTGGAACGGGCCGACAACACCGCCCGGCTGATGGATGTGAAGTATTATGTGCTTCTGCCAAAGGTTGAATTCGTGG
>JALQTL010000274.1 GCA_023260935.1 Paracoccaceae bacterium | reverse complement strand
AGGTGATCGGCGATCACACGGTGGCTGGCGCGGCTTTCGCCCTCTGCCTTGACGCTGGTGAGCGATTCGGACGCAGCGATCAGCGCGCGGAACGTATCGGTTTCGTAATTGTCATGCTGCCCCTGCATGACCGCCGCGATGCGTTCCAGCCCCATGCCGGTATCGATCGACTTCGCCTCCAGCTCGCGGCGGCTGCCATCCTCGAACTGTTCGAACTGCATGAAGACGTTGTTCCAGATCTCGATGAAACGATCACCATCTTCATCCGCGCTGCCGGGCGGGCCGCCCCAGATGTGGTCGCCGTGATCATAGAAGATCTCGGTGCAGGGGCCGCAGGGGCCGGTGGGGCCCATCATCCAGAAGTTGTCGTTCGTGGGGATGCGGATGATCCGGTCATCCGACAGGCCGGCTACCTTCTTCCAGATCGCCGCCGCTTCGTCATCGGTGTGATAGACCGTGACCAGAAGCTTCGACTTGTCGATGCCGAAATCCTTGGTCAGCAATTCCCAGGCGAGCGGGATGGCGGTTTCCTTGAAGTAATCGCCAAAGCTGAAGTTGCCCAGCATTTCGAAGAACGTGTGGTGGCGCGCGGTATAGCCGACATTGTCCAGATCGTTGTGCTTGCCGCCGGCACGCACGCATTTCTGCGCGGTGGTGGCGCGGGTGTAATCGCGCGTCTCGACGCCGGTGAACAGGTTCTTGAACTGCACCATGCCCGAGTTGGCAAACATCAGCGTCGGGTCGTTGCGCGGCACAAGCGGAGAGCTTGGCACGACGCGGTGCCCGTTGCGGGCAAAGAAATCGAGGAAGGTCGAGCGGATATCGTTCAGCGACGCCATGTCTTAAGGGCCCTTCGGATGGTTCAATTGGGCAGGTCGGACCCCATGTAGCCTTGCCGGCGCGACCTGTCCACAGGTCCGGTGAACTGGCCCGGCCCCATCGCAAAGAAAAAGGGGCCGCGGATCGCCCCGCGGCCCCTGCCCTTTCCGGTGCCCTGCCCGGAAGGATCACATATCCATCACATCGTCTTCGCTGCCGCTGGCATCCAGATGGAAATCCAGCCCGTTTGCGGCGCGGATCTTGTCTTCGATCTCCATCGCCACGGTCGGGTTCTGCTTCAGGAAAAGCTTGGCATTCTCTCGCCCCTGGCCGATGCGTTCATCGCCATAGGAATACCAGCTGCCCGACTTTTCCACCACGCCGGCCTTCACGCCGATGTCGATCAATTCCCCGGTCTTCGATATGCCTTCGCCATACATGATGTCGAATTCCACCTGCTTGAACGGCGGGGCCACCTTGTTCTTGACCACCTTCACGCGGGTGGCATTGCCCACCACCTCGTCCTTTTCCTTGATCGAGCCGATGCGGCGGATATCAAGGCGCACAGAGGCATAGAATTTCAGCGCATTGCCGCCCGTGGTGGTTTCGGGGCTGCCGAACATCACGCCAATCTTCATGCGGATCTGGTTGATGAAGATCACCATGCAGTTGCTGCGGCCGATGCTGGCGGTCAGCTTGCGCATCGCCTGGCTCATCAACCGTGCCTGGGCGCCGACGGTGGCATCGCCCATGTCG
>JALQTL010000273.1 GCA_023260935.1 Paracoccaceae bacterium | reverse complement strand
CGCATCTGCAGCCAATAGCGTGTCATAGCCATGCTTATTCAAATAGCCTGATAACAGTTGCCTCAGTTCTGGATCATCGGCGAAACCGTTCGCACCCTGGCCGATGTCAACGACGCGCTGGAAAACTTCCGCTTCGATCAGGCGGCGGATGCGCTTTACAAATTCGTCTGGGGCAAGGTCTGCGACTGGTATGTGGAATTCGCCAAGCCGCTGTTTGATGGCGATCTGGCGACTGAAACCCGGGCGACGATGGCATGGGTGCTGGACCAGTGCATGATCCTGCTGCACCCGATGATGCCCTTCATCACCGAAGAGCTTTGGGCCACAACCGGCACGCGGCAAGGCCTGATCGTGCATGCCGACTGGCCGCAACTTTCCTCCGAACTGGTCGATGCTGCTGCCATGCAGGAAATGAACTGGGTCACCGGGCTGATCGATGCGATCCGTTCGGCCCGGGCGCAGGTGCATGTGCCGGTCGGGCTGAAGCTTGATATCGTGGCGACCCAGATGGATGCCGCGGCCGAAGGCGCGTGGAACCGGAATGAAACGCTGATCAAGCGCCTTGCCCGGATCGATTCGCTGACCCGCGCCGATGCGGCCCCGAAGGGGGCGATCACGATCCCCGCCGAAGGCGCAAGCTTTGCCATCCCGCTGGAGGGCGTGATCGACATTGCCGAGGAAAAGGCCCGCCTGCAAAAGACACTCGACAAGCTGATGAAGGAAATCGGCGGGTTGAAGGGGCGGCTGAACAACCCTGCCTTCGTCGCCTCGGCGCCCGAAGAGGTGGTGGACGAAGCCCGCGCCAATCTGGAGGCCCGCGAAGATGAAGCCGCCCAGCTGAAAGCTGCCTTTGACCGTCTTGCCGAAATCGGCTGACCTCATCTGCTTGGAAATATCTTCGGGGGGCCGCGTCTCGGCCCCGCCGAAACGCCGCAGGGGGGCAGACAGCCCCCCTTCTTGCCACCACTCCCGCTTGTCCTGCCCGCCTTCCGGTCCGGGCGCTGCCCGCTTGCACAGGGCGCTGTTTCCCGCCACTCTTCCCCGATCATGAGCCGATTTCTGACCACCCACGCCGCCGCCCTGCCCGCCACGGTGCCCTTCGTCGGGCCCGAGACACAAGAGCGCCTTCAAGGCACCCCGTTCCGGGCCCGGCTGGGGGCGAACGAGTCCCTCTTCGGCCCCTCGCCACAGGCGATTGCTGCGATGCAGGCGGCGGCCGCCGATGTCTGGAAATATGCGGATCCGGAAAACCACGACCTGAAGCAGGCGCTTGCACAGCACCACGGCACAAGGCCGGAAAACATCGCCATCGGTGGCGGGATCGACGGCCTGCTGGGCCTGATCTGCCGTCTGACACTGGACCCCGGCACACCGGTCGTCACCAGCCTTGGCGCCTATCCCACCTTCAACTTCCACGTCGCGGGCTTTGCGGGAGATCTGACACGGGTTCCCTATCGCGGCGACAAGGAAGACCCAGCAGCGCTTCTGGATGCCGCACGCAAGTCAGGGGCAAAGCTGATCTATATCGCGAACCCCGACAACCCGATGGGCAGCGTGCACTCTGCCCCGGTGCTGGAAGAGATGGTCGCCAACCTGCCCGATCACAGCCTGCTTTTGCTGGACGAGGCCTATGCCGACCTTGCCCCCGCAGGCACGATCCCGCAGATCGATCCAGACCATCCGCAGGTCATCCGTCTGCGCACCTTTTCAAAGGGTTACGGCATGGCCGGGGCCCGGGTCGGCTATGCGATCACGAACCCCGATCTGGCCCGTGCCTTTGACAAGGTGCGCAACCATTTCGGCATGGGGCGGATCAGCCAGATCGGGGCGCTTGCAGCACTCAAGGATCAGGACTGGCTGGGTCAGGTGCGTGAACGCATCGTCTCTGCCCGCGCTCGGGTTTCCGCGATTGCCCGCCAGAACGGCCTGATGCCCCTGCCCTCGGCCACGAATTTCGTGACCGTGGATTGCGGACGGGATGGTGATTTCGCCCGCGCCGTTCTGCGCGAGACAGTGGCACGCGGCGTCTTCATCCGCATGCCGGGTGTGGCGCCGCTTGATCGTTGTATCCGCATCAGCCTTGGCACCGATGACGCGCTGGATGTGCTGGAAGAGGTCTTGCCTCAAGCGCTTACCGCGCTCGCCTGATCACTCGGCCGCGTGATCAGGGCGGGCGGGACCAACTGGCGGGGCCGTACCGGCCGGGGCATTCGGGGCGCCAAGGCTGCGACCGGCAGAAGCAGTATCAGCCTCTGTCACCACGCGCAGTGCATTGAAGGCGCGAAGCTGGTCGGCATCCATCGCCGGGGCCGCAGGGGCCGCGACCGCGGCCTCGGTCAGCGCCCGGCGGAAGATCAGCATGTTCATGTAGCTGGTCTTGATGCCCGTGAGCCCCGCCCGTTCGTCGCAAGGAAGCGTATCGGCCCGCAGGTATTCCCACCCTTCGGCCCCAAGTTCATTCATCACCCGCATCAGCGCGAGGGCAAATCTTTCTTCGCCCGATTTCGCCCCCTTGGCCTTTTCCCCGCGCCGCGGCGCCGGAATAACCTTGTACTCGTAGCTTTTCATCTCGCTCCCCACCCACAGGGTTTCCGTCAGATTAAGGGATTTTGGCCCAACCACCAACGCCGGGGCCGCTTTTTGGGCAGGTCGCGGGCAGATGCGCAACAGTCGCAGGGCAAGGGGCCGCATCTGGCCCCCCGCCCAGCCGAGGCCGCAAATGCTGGGGTCAAAGCCCCAGTTTCTGCGCGACCATCTGGTTTACCACGGCCGGGTTCGCCTTGCCGCCGGTGGCTTTCAGCACCTGTCCGGTAAACCAGCCGGCCAGCTTTGCATTGACCTTGGCCTTTTCCACCTGCTCGGGGTTCGCGGCGATCAGATCATCCAGCGCCTTTTCGATGGCGGCGGTATCGGTCACGGCCTTCATCCCGCGCGCAGCGGCCACTTCCGCCGGATCGCCGCCTTCCGTCCACAGGATCTCGAACAGATCCTTGGCCATCTTGCCGGTGATCTCTCCCTTCGCCAGCAGGTCGATCATGCCGCCCAGTTGCTGGGCCGATACCGGGCTGTCACCGATTGCAAGACCTTCCTTGTTCAGACGGCCAAAAAGCTCGTTGATGATCCAGTTGGCTGCAACCTTGCCATCCCGTCCCTGCGCGACGGCCTCGAAGAATTGGGCGGCTTCCAGTTCAGCGGTCAGCACATTGGCATCATAGTCCGTCAGGCCGAAATCGGCCATGAAACGGGCCTTCTTGGCATCCGGCAGTTCAGGCATGCGCGCTGCAATATCCTCGACCCAAGCCTGTTCGATTTCCAGCGGCAACAGGTCGGGGCACGGGAAATAGCGATAGTCATACGCCTCTTCCTTGGACCGCATCGACCGGGTTTCCCCCTTGTCGGGGTCGTAAAGCCGGGTTTCCTGCACGACCTCGCCGCCATCTTCCAGAATGGCGATCTGGCGGCGAGCTTCATAATCGATCGCCGCCTGAATGAACCGCAGAGAGTTCATGTTCTTGATCTCGCACCGCGTGCCAAGGTGGCTGAAATCCTGCGTTTCCTGATATTTTTCATACTGGCCCGGGCGGCAGACAGAAACGTTCACATCCGCCCGCAGGTTGCCGTTCTGCATGTTGCCATCGCAGGTGCCCAGATAGCGCAGGATCTGGCGCAACTTGGCCACATAGGCGGCGGCTTCTTCCGGCCCGCGGATATCGGGCCGGCTGACGATCTCCATCAGCGCAACGCCGGTGCGGTTGAAATCGACAAAGGACATGTTCGGGTCC
>JALQTL010000244.1 GCA_023260935.1 Paracoccaceae bacterium | reverse complement strand
GTACCAGAGATGATTCGATTCTATTTGTCTGAGGAGCCGCTGTTGAACAATGTGCCAACTTATCTATGCCGCAAGCCCAAGTTGCAGGATCAGGAAGACGATCGGGTAAAGTGCCGCAATCACTGGCCCCTTGCGCAGATGCATCAGCCGGAACAGCGCCCCCGATCCGATATAGGCCCATGCCGTGCGGACAAGCTGGCCATAGGTGGCGGGGATCGAGTTCGACATGCTGTCGCGCACGATGTCGGACCAGACCAATACCTCGATCTCGGCTTCGGCAGATTGGCCGGCCATAGTGCCGCGCGCCTTCCAGCCATAGGGGCCTTTGGTCGTTTTCGGTTTCAGTTCAAGCCTGTATCCAGAGATCTTCGCCTGGTCCGCGCCCTCTTTGCGGTATAGTTCGCGATAGCGCCGGGGGTGGATTGGATCATAACCGGGAATGTAAAAGACGCGGCGGCGAAAGACCTTCGCCCCCGGAACGGCCCGATCCGCGCTGATAGCCTCTGCCCGTGTCATCACCCCTCCCGTCGGGGCAAGTCTAGGGGGCATTTCGGGCGGAAATAAGGGGAAAGCAGATCAACCCAGCAGCGGGATGCCGAAGCGGTCGAAGGTTTCCAGAAGCCAGAAGCTGATATCGGTAAAGGCGCCCGTCACCAGTGCCAGCCCGACCAGAAGCAGC
Source organism: Paracoccaceae bacterium (assembly GCA_023260935.1). Lineage (GTDB taxonomy): Bacteria > Pseudomonadota > Alphaproteobacteria > Rhodobacterales > Rhodobacteraceae > Pseudotabrizicola. The sequence goes on along the minus strand of JALQTL010000244.1, from coordinate 2,921 downwards.
AAGACCCCCATCGAGCGTTCGATCAGCTTCATGTGCCGCTTCATGCGCTGCATCAGGCCCATCGAACGTTCGATGAACAGGGCCGCCAGAAGAAAGGGCAGGCCAAGGCCAAGCGCGTAGACCGCCAGCAGAACGGTGCCCCGCTGGATGGAACCCTCTTGCGCCGCGATCGACAGGATGGCCCCCAGTTGTGGGCCGATGCAGGGTGTCCAACCAAAGGCGAAGGCAAGGCCCAGAACATAGGCCCCCAAGGCCGACCCGCCCTGTTCGCCGGCGTCAAGACGGGCTTCGCGGTCAAGGATCGGGATGCGGAACACGCCCAGGAAATGCAGGCCGAAAATGATGACGATGGCGCCCGAGATTTTTGCGAAAAGGGCCTGATTTTGCAGAAAGAATGCGCCAAAGGCCGATGCGGTGAAGCCAAGGAACAAGAACACCGTCGACAGGCCCAGAACGAAGAAAAGCGCAGGCAGGATCACCCGCCGGCGTGCCGAGGAATTCGACCGCATGTCGCCGACCGAAATTCCGCCCATATAGGCCAGATAGGGCGGCACGATGGGAAGTACGCAAGGTGACAGGAATGACAGCACGCCCGCCGTCAGGGCGATCAGCATGGCGGGCATCATGCCCGCGTCGATGAGGTCGAATCCGAACATCTCTGGCTTCCTTTGATCCCTTGATAGACGCTGCCGGGGCCTGCGTCACGGGGGCGGGCTGTCACATCGGCGTTCCCCGGATGAAATGAAACGGCGGCAGGATTGCCCCGCCGCCGCTTCGTTTCCACGTTGACCCGCCGGTCAGCGGCCCAGCGACCACCAGCCCCTGCGCTTTGGTCGGGTGGGGCCTTCCTCCACCTCGGCTGCGGCGGCCTCAGGCTGCGAAGCATCGGGGTCGGCAACAACCGTTTCGGCGGCACTTTCCGCTGCCCCCGGATCGGGTTGCAGGGCAGCTGCGGTTTCGGGGGCGGCCTCTTGCTCTGCGGCCACTTCCGCGGCGGGGGCCGTCGCAGCCGGCTGATCATCGGGGTCAGCGACCGGGGCGGCCTGCGCGCCTTCAATCCCGGGGTCTGCCGGGAAGGCTGCCGCTTCGGCGGTTGCTTTCGATTTGGTCGACCGAGAACGGGACGCGCGCTTGGGCTTTGCCGGGGCGGCGGCGGCTTCAGCCTCGGCTGCGACGGGGGCTTCTGCCTCGGGCGCTGCGGGGGCTGCTGCTTCCTCTGCCGGCTTCTTGCGGCTGCGCGTGCGCCGGGTGCTTTTCGGCTTGGCGTCCTCGGCGGTTTCCGTTTCGGCAGCGACGGGTTCCTCTGGCACCACCACGGTCTCTGGGGCGGGGTGCGCTTCCGCGGCCTCTTCCCCTTCGGCATCGTCTTCGCTTTCGCCCTCGCCGTCATCCGACTCGGCTGTCGATGATGCCTCGCCGTTCGCGCCATTGGCCCCGCCCGTCTTGCGGCGGCGGCGACGGCGGCGCTTCTTCTTGGTGCCAGCTCCGGTGCCGTCGCCCTTGGCTTCGGTATCCGACGCTTCGGCTTCGTCAAGGATATCTTCCTCGGCCTCATCCTCGGCGGGAATATCCTCTTCTTCTTCCACCGGCGCGCCCATCAGGCTGGCGTTGCCCGAAATGACCGAGCTTGGTTCCGGCACCACGCGGGTGGCGGTCTTGAACTTCTCGATCGCGTAATCGGGGCTGACAAGCGACGGATCGGCCTCCATCCGGACCGACATGCCATAGCGCAATTCGATCAGGGCGATGTGTTCGCGCTTGTTGTTGAAAAGATAGTTGATGATGCCCACCGGCGCCTTCAGCAGAACCTCGCGCGAACGCTTGCGGGTGCCTTCTTCTTCCAGTGCGCGCAGGATCGTCAGCGCCATGCTGTCATCCGAACGGATCAGGCCGGTGCCATGGCAGTGCTGGCAGGGCTGCGTCGTCGATTCCAGCATGCCGGGGCGAAGCCGCTGGCGGCTCATCTCCAACAGGCCAAAGCCGGAAATGCGGCCCACCTGAATACGGGCGCGGTCTGTCTTCAGCTTGTCCTTCAGCCGCTTTTCGACGGCCGCATTGTTGCGCCGTTCTTCCATGTCGATGAAATCGATCACGATCAGGCCGGCAAGGTCGCGCAGGCGCAACTGGCGGGCCACTTCATCGGCGGCTTCAAGGTTGGTCTTAAGCGCCGTATCCTCGATCGAGCCTTCCTTGGTCGCCCGGCCCGAGTTCACGTCGATGGCCACCAGTGCTTCGGTAACGCCGATGACGATATAGCCACCTGATTTCAGCTGAACGACCGGGTTGAACATGCCCGAGAGGTAGCTTTCCACTTGAAAGCGGGCGAAAAGCGGCATCTGGTCGGTATAGGGCTGCACCGCCTTGGCATGGCTGGGCATGATCATTTTCATGAAGTCCTTGGCCACCCGATAGCCTTCGGCGCCTTCAACCAGAACCTCGTCGATATCCCGGTTGTAAAGATCGCGGATAGACCGCTTGATCAGGTTGCCTTCTTCATAGATCTGCGCCGGGGCGATGGATTTCAGCGTCAGCTCGCGGATCTGTTCCCAAAGCCGCATCAGATATTCGTAATCGCGCTTGATCTCGGCCTTTGTACGCTTGGCACCGGCAGTGCGGATGATCAGGCCGGCGCCTTCCGGCACCTCGATCTCGCCCGCGATTTCCTTCAGCTTCTTGCGGTCGGCGGCGTTGGTGATCTTGCGCGAGATGCCGCCCCCGCGCGCGGTGTTCGGCATCAGCACGCAGTAACGGCCCGCGAGGCTGAGATAGGTGGTCAGCGCGGCGCCCTTGTTGCCGCGTTCTTCCTTCACCACCTGCACCAGCATGATCTGGCGCACCTTGATGACTTCCTGGATCTTGTAGCGGCGCTGACGCGGCTTGCGGGGCGCGCGGATTTCTTCGGTCACGTCCTCTTCGGCGAC
>JALQTL010000175.1 GCA_023260935.1 Paracoccaceae bacterium | reverse complement strand
TGACGGTGGTGGTCACCAACCTTGACGACATCGACGACCTGACCCACGGCTTCACCCTGGGCAACCACGGGGTCGCGATGGAGGTGGCGCCGCAGGCCACGTCCTCGATCACCTTCGTGGCGGCGCAGCCGGGCGTTTACTGGTATTATTGCCAGTGGTTCTGCCACGCCCTGCACATGGAAATGCGCGGCCGGATGTTCGTTGAGCCGAAGGGGGCCTGACCCATGAAGCGGCTTCCGGCCCTTGTTATTGGCCTGATGCTTTCGCTGCCCGCAGGGGCGGCGGAAGTGCAGGTCATGCCCGGGCCGGGGGCCCTGCAAAACGCCATCGCCGGGGCTGCCCCCGGCGATGTGCTGGTTCTTCAGCCCGGCACCTATGCTGGCGCAGTGGTGGTCGCGCAAAGCCTGACGGTGCAAGCCCGGGGCAAGGCGATCATCGATGGCCAAGGCCAGGGCACAGTGATCACCGTTGCCGCGCCCGATGTCACCCTGCGCGGGCTGACGGTCACGGGGTCCGGCATGGACGGGCAGGCGCTGGATGCCGGGATCAAGATCCTGAAAAAGGCCGACCGGGTGACGGTTGAAGGCAATACGCTTCTGGGCAACCTGCATGGGATTGACGTGCATGGCGGCAAGGATGCCCGCGTGATCGACAACCGCATCGAAGGCACGCAGAACCCGCGGATGAATGACCGCGGCAACGGCATCTATGTCTGGAACAGCCCCGGAGCGCTGGTTCAGGGCAACAGCGTGCGCTGGGGGCGTGACGGCATCTTTGCCAATGCGTCCAGAAAGGATGTGTTCCGCAACAACATCTTCCGCGACCTGCGTTTTGCCGTCCACTACATGTATACCAACGATTCCGAGGTGGTGGGCAATGTCAGCATTGGCAATCACCTTGGCTTTGCCATCATGTTTTCCGACCGCGTCGTGATGAAAGACAACCTGAGCCTTGGCGACAGGTCGAACGGGGTGATGCTGAACTATGCCAACGGCGCCGATGTCTCGGGCAATCTGGTGCGCGGCGGTGCGGACAAATGCCTGTTCATCTACAACGCCCACAAGAATCTGATCTTCGACAACCGGTTTGAGGGCTGCGACATCGGCATCCACTTCACCGCCGGGTCTGAACGCAATGTGCTGACCGGCAACAGCTTCATCGGCAACCGCGAGCAGGTGAAATACGTCGGCACCCGCCATGTGGAGTGGAGTTTCGAGGGCAGGGGCAATTTCTGGTCGGATCATCCGGCCTATGACCTGAACGGCGACGGCATTGCCGACGGCGTGTTCCGGCCGAATGATCTGATGGACCATATCCTGTGGTCGCAACCCGCGGCGGCGCTGCTGACCGGCTCTCCGGCCGTGCAGCTGGTGCGCTGGTCGCAATCCTCGTTCCCGGCGATGCTGCCGGGTGGTGTGCTGGACAGCCACCCGCTGATGAAACCCCGGGACATTCCCGTTTCCGATGATCTGGCCGCTGCCGAGGCAGCCGTGGCCGGGCGTTGGACGAAAGGCAGTCACGATGACATCGACCTTGAAGATATTGGGTCTCACTAAGCGGTTTCAGGGCGTCGATGCCCTGACCGCAGTAAGCTTTGACGTGGCCGCGGGTGAACGTGTCGCGCTTCTGGGCCATAACGGCGCAGGGAAATCGACGATGATGAAGATCATCCTTGGCCTGACCCCGGCAACCGAAGGTGAGGTTCAGGTTTGCGGGGCGGCGCCCGGGTCGGCAGCGGCGCGGCGGCAGGTGGCCTATCTGCCCGAAAACGTGGCCTTCCACCCCGCCCTGACCGGGGAAGAACAGCTGCGCCACTACCTTTCTCTGCGCGGCGAAAGCCCCAAGCTGGCACTGGACCTGCTGGAACGGGTGGGCCTGCATGCGGCGGCAAGGCGCCGGATCGGCACTTATTCCAAGGGTATGCGCCAGCGCGTCGGGCTGGCGCAGGCGCTGATCGGGCATCCGCGGCTTCTGGTGCTGGATGAGCCGACCTCGGGTCTTGATCCGGTATCGCGGCGGGATTTCTACAGCCTGCTGGACGGTCTGGCCGCCGAGGGCGCGTCGATCCTGCTGTCAAGTCATGCGCTGACCGAGGTGGAGGCGCGGACAGACCGCATCCTGATCCTGTCGGGCGGGCGGCTGGTGGCCACGGGAAGTCTGGGTGATCTGCGCCGCCGCGCCGATCTACCGGTGACGCTGCATGTCACCGCGCGCAATGGCCATGCCCCCCTGATCGCGCAAAGCCTGCCGGGGGCCATTCAGGTGGGCGGTCTTTTGCACCTGACCTGTGCCCAATCGCAAAAGCTGGATGTTCTGGGGCGAATTGCGGGGCTTGGCGACAAGGTGGCCGATCTGGAGGTTTTGCCGCCCAGTCTGGAAGACATCTACAGCCACTTCAGCAAAAGGGATGGGCAATGAACCGTATCCTGACCACCGCCGTGTCTGAATTCCGCATTGCGCTGCGGAACCGCTGGGTGGCCATTGCGCTGGTGCTGATGGCAGTGTTTTCACTGGTGCTGTCGCTGGCCGGGTCGGCCCCTTCGGGCGGGCTGGGGGTGGACAGGTTGTCTGTCACCGTGGCTTCGCTGACCTCTCTTTCGGTCTATCTGGTGCCGCTTCTGGCCCTTCTGATGAGCTTTGATGCCATTGCCGGAGAGGTGGAGCGCGGTACGCTGCCGCTGCTGCTGACCTATCCTGTCGCGCGGATCGAGGTGTTGCTGGGCAAGCTGCTGGCGCATCTGTCGATTCTGGCGCTGGCCGTGGCGCTGGGGCATGGGTTGGCGGCCGGCGTGGCCTTCGCTCAGGACGCTCAGGCCGCGGCCGGGCTGGCGGCGCTGTGGCGGCTGTCATGGTCATCGGTGCTGTTGGGGGCCACGTTCCTTGGGGCGGGTTATGCGGTTTCTGCGCTGGCACGGCGGCCTTCGGGGGCGGCGGGTCTGGCCATCGGCCTGTGGCTGGGGCTGGTGGTGCTGTATGATCTTGGCCTGCTGGCGGCGGTCGTGGCCGATAATGGCGGCTGGTTTACCACCGAAGCCTTCCCCTTTGCCCTGCTGGCCAACCCGGCCGATGCCTTCCGGTTGTTCAACCTTTCCGCCTCGGGCGCGATGGGGGCTGCGGCCGGCGTGGGCGGGGCGGCGGCGGCAATTCCCGTCTGGCAATCAATGGTCCCGGTTCTTTTGTGGCCGCTTGCGGCGCTGTCGCTGGCTGCGCTGGCCTTTCGCAAGGTGACACCATGAAACGCGCGCTTGTCCTGATCCTGCTGCTGTCGGCGTGCAAGGAAGACGTGGCCCAGTCGCTTGACCCCGTGGCCTTGACCCCCGATGCCGTGGGGCATTACTGCCAGATGAACCTTCTGGAACACGAAGGCCCCAAGGCGCAGGTGCATCTGGGTGGACTGCCGGGCGCGCCCCTGTTCTTCAGCCAGGTCCGCGATGCCGTCGCCTATGCCCGGCTGCCGGAACAAAGCCACCCCATTCTGGCGATCTGGGTGAATGACATGGGCGCCCCCGGTGCCACTTGGGCCGAACCCGGTGCCGCCAACTGGATCGATGCCAGATCCGCGCATTTCGTGGTGGGGTCCAGCCGCGAGGGCGGCATGGGCGCGCCGGAACTGGTGCCCTTTGCGCGGCTGGAAGATGCCGCTGCCTTTGCCAGCGCCCATGGCGGTGCGGTCATGGCGCTGAATGCGATCCCCGATGATGCCGTGACCGCCCCTGTCGCGCAAACCCCTGAAGATGATGCCGATTTCGAACGTCGCCTGAAGGCACTTTCGCAAAAGGCCGGAGGATGACCAGATGCTGAACCGACGCCGTTTCCTGACAATCGCCGCTGCGGCTGCGGCATGGCCTGCGGCGGGCCGCGCAGGGGGGATGCATGTTGCATCCGGGGTGGCGCTGGGCGCAAAGGTGACGCTGCGCCTGTCGCATCCCGATGCGCCTGCCATCGCTGCTCGCGCCATGGCCGAGATTGACCGGCTGGAAGATATCTTCAGCCTCTATCGCCCGGGGTCTGCGCTGGGGCGGTTGAATGCCAAAGGTGCACTGGCTGACCCGCCCTTCGAATTGCTGGAATGCCTGACAACGGCAGGGGCCGTTCACCGTGCCAGCGACGGCGCCTTCGACCCCACCGTGCAGCCGCTCTGGCTGGCCCGTGCCTCGGCGGTCGGCGCCGGGGTGCCGCTGGATCCCGCAGCGCATGAGGCGGCCTTGCGGCTGGTGCGCTGGCAGGAGGTGCGGCTTGATCCTGCGCGGTTGACGCTGGGCAAGGGCATGGCGCTGACCCTGAACGGCATTGCCCAAGGCTATATCGCCGACCGGGTGGCCGCGTTCCTTTCGGCCGAAGGGTTGACCGACGTGCTGATCGACACCGGGGAATTCGTGGCGATTGGCGGGCAACCGGACGGCGCGGATTGGCCCGTGGCGCTCGCGCAGGGCGGGCGGGTTGGCCTTCGGTCCCGCGCGCTTGCCACCTCGGCCCCGCTGGGCATGACCTTTGGCGGAGACGGGCAGACAGCCCATATCCTTGATCCGAAAAGCGGCCTGCCTGTTCCGGCGCTGTGGCGCGGGGTCAGTATCGCGGCACCGTCGGCGGCGCTGGCGGATGCGCTGTCAACCGCCGGCTGCCTGATGAAAGTCAAGGACCAGATCACGGCCCTTTGCCATCACTTCCCCGAAGCCGAACTCGTTTCGGCCATACCTGTCTGAAAGAAAGGAAATGACCATGATCCTGAGGGCAACGCTTCTTCTGGCCATTGGCCTTGCCGCACCTGCCTTTGCCGGTGACGCGGCCGAGGGTGCAGAAAACTTCAAGAAATGCAAATCCTGCCATTCGATCATCGGGGCCGATGGCACGGCCATCGTCAAGGGTGGCAAGACCGGGCCGAATCTGTTTGGCATCGCGGGCAAGCCAGTGGCTTCGTCGCCCGATTTCAAATACGGCGATAGCATCCTTGCGGCGCAGGCGGCCGGTGCCGTCTGGGACGAAGCCAGCCTTGCCGCCTATGTCGTCGATCCCGGCGCCTGGCTGAAAGAGGTGACGGGCGACGCCGGTGCCAAGTCGAAGATGACATTCAAGCTGACCAAGGGTGCCGAAGACATGGCGGCCTATCTGGTCACGCTGCAATAACCGGGCCGCGGCGGATCGGGGTAGCCCAAAGGGGGCGGGGCGATATAGGGTGATCGGTGCGAAACGATGAAGAACTGCGCACCGTGACCTTTGCAAAGCCCCGTTTTCCCGATGGCCCCCGGCCAAAATGCGGTCAGGGCACACCCCTGACACCCGCCGCCCGGGCCGGATCGGCAGGCAATCCTGACACGTCGGAAAGGTTCCGATGCGCGTCGCGCTGATCGGGCTTGGCATGGTGGCCGGAACCTATGCCGATGCCATCCGCTCTTCGGGCAGGGTCAGACTTGCGGCTGTTGCCGCGCGTCGCCCCGCTTCGGCGCAGGAATTTCTGGCCCGCCACCCAGATCTGGGCGCGCGGGCAGCCAGCGTTTCGCAGATTGCGGAAGACCCTTCGATCGACTTCGTCATCCTGACCACCCCGCCCAACGCGCGGCGGGAAATCGTGGAACGGCTTGTGGCCGCGAAAAAGCCGATCCTGATGGAAAAGCCGGTGGAACGCACTTTGGCGACGGCAACGGCGCTGGTGGACCTGTGCGCCGGTGCGGGCGTACCGCTGGGCATCATGTTGCAGCATCGCGCCCGGCCGGTGGTGGCCGATCTGCGCCGGGTGATGCCCGGTCTTGGCCCTCTGCTGGCGACCGAGGTGAACGTGCCATGGTGGCGGCCGCAATCCTATTACGATCAGCCCGGCCGGGGCAGCTTTGCCCGTGATGGTGGCGGGGTGCTGATTTCTCAGGCGATCCACACGCTTGATCTGATGCTGAGCCTGACCGGCCCGGTGACAGAGGTGATGGCAATGGTGGCCACCACTGGCCATCATCGTATGGAGGCGGAAGATTTCGTCAGCGCCGGCCTGCGCTTCCGGAATGGGGCGGTGGGGCAGGTCTTTGCCACAACCGCCAGCTTTCCCGGGCGCGGAGAGACGATCACCCTGCATTGCCGTGACGGCTCGGCCCGGCTGGAAGCCGGGGTGTTGCAGGTCGATCGGCTGGATGGGTCTTCGCAAAGGCTGGGGCAGCCTGCGACCTCTGGCGCCGGGGCAGACCCGATGGCCTTTACATCCGACTGGCACCGCGCGGTGATCGAGGATTTTGCCGATGCGCTTGCCGAACGGCGCCCGCCGATGGTTCCGGGGCAGGCCGCACTGGCGGTGCACGGGTTGATCGCGGCAATCGAGGCATCGGGGCAGACCGGCACCCGCGTGCGGCTTTCGGGGGGCTGATCCGCCGCCACAGGCCGGCGGCGGGCCTAATAGCGTGTGGTCATCCGGTATCCCTTGCGATAGCTCATCCGCACGAAGGTGATTGCCGCGCCCTGCCACCATGTTGCCCGTTCGACGATAAAGACCGGATCGCCGGGCTGATGGTCAAGATGGGCTGCCACCAGCGCATCGGCGCCGGTGGCTGTAAAGCTGACCTCCACTTCCGAAAACGGAACGGTGGCGATCAGCCATTCGTTCGGGCCTGTCCGTGAAAATTCTTCGGCCTCGGCCTGGGGCAGGGCGGCAAGGTTGATCCAGCGGTCTTCCAGTTGAAACGCCGCACCGCCGGCATAATGCACGCAGACCACATGCAGCACACGGTCTTTCGGCGTCAGGTTCATCTGCGCGCGCAGCCAGTCGGGGGCCGGTTCAACCCCGCGCTGCACAAGGGCATAGCGGTAGCTGGCCCCCGTCCGCTCGATCTCGGCGCGCACGATGGGCATTTCGAACCGGGCCGCGCGCAGGGGCGTGGTGCGCACCCGCGTGCCGGCCTTCCGCCGCCTGTCGACCAGCCCCAGATCGCTGATCTCGCGCATGGCGCGGTTGATCGTGGTTCGTGAGCAGCCGAATTCCTGCGCCAGTTCCACCTCTCCGGGCAAAAGCGTGCCGGGGCCCCATGGGCCGATGGTGATGCGCCGCAGGATTTCAGCCCGCACATCGCGAAAGCTGATCTTTTCGCCACTCTCAGCGGCGTCCGAAACGGTTTTGCCTTCGCGATCCATGGCTGACTTGATAACGTTATGTCTACACATGAGGCAAGGAGCAGCATGATGTTCCGCATTATCGAACCTTCGGGGTTCCTGACGACGCCGTGGAAGAACGGGGGCGGCATCACGCATGAGATCGCGCGGGAACCGGGGCCGAAAGACTGGCTGTGGCGCATCAGCATTGCCGAAGTGGCCAGTGATGGCCCGTTCAGCCGGTTTGAAGGGCTTTCCCGCGTGCTGACGGTGATCGAGGGTGACGGCATCGACCTGCACCATGCCGATGGTTTGCTTCAGGCCCGGCCGTTGCATCCGGTGGCATTTTCCGGCGATACGCCGATTGACGGCCGGCTGACGTGCGGGCCGATCCGTGACCTGAACGTGATCTTCGATCCGGCGCGGATCGCGGCGCGGGTGTCGGCGGTGGAAGGGCCGGTGCTGCTGGATGCGGGCGATGACCTTCTGGGCTTTCTGTGCCTTTCCGGGCAGGCCGTCGCGGGCGGAGAGCCAGTGCCCGCGCAGGCATTCGCCTTGGGCAGGCAGGGCAAGATCCGCGTGCCGCCGGGGGCAGCGGGGCTGGTCCTGCGGCTGATCGGGATCAGCCCCGCCGCGGCCTAGATCAGGCCTTTCAGCGCGGTGACGGTCTGGCGCCAGCCGCGGATGATCTGATCCCGCGCGATGTGGCGGCCCCCCCGCACCTGATGCCGCCCGGCGGCCCAGACATCGGTGATCACCCCATCGGGGGCGGCGAAGGCCAGCCCGTCCAGCAGCCGGTCTGCCGGCAGGGCGCAAAGTGCGGGGTGGGTGGCATCAATGGCCATCAGATCGGCCCAAAGCCCCACCTTCAGGGCCCCCGAGGCCCGCCCCAGCGCCTGTGCCCCCCCGCGGGCCGCCCCGGTGTAAAGCGCAGTTCCCACCGATCCTTCGCCCGTCAGCATCACGTTGCGGGCCAGATCGCGCAGGCGCTGACTGTATTCCAGCGTCCGCAATTCCTCGGTCAGTGAAATCCGCACATTGCTGTCGGACCCAAGGCCGAAGGCCCCACCCGCCGCCAGCCAGCCCGGGCCGTCAAAGGGGCCGTCGCCCAGATTTGCCTCGGTGATCGGGCAAAGGCCGGCCACGGCGCCGGTGGCTGCAAGGGCGCGGCTTTCGGCCGGGGTCATGTGGGTGGCATGGATCGCGCACCACTGCGCATCGACGGGCAGGTTGGCCACCAGCCATTCCACCGGCCGCGCACCCAGCCATGCCAAGATCTCGGCCACCTCGCGCGGTTGTTCGGCGATGTGGATATGCACGGGGCCGCCCCGGGCAAGATCGGTCAGGCGGGCCAGATCGTCTGGGCTGGTGGCGCGCAGCGAATGCGGGGCCAGCCCCAGCCGGGCATCGGCAGGCAGGGCAGGCATTTGCACCGCTACCGCCGCCATAATTTGCGCAAAGCGGTCAAGGGTGCAGCCAAAGCGGCGCTGCTGTTCGGACAAGGGTTGGCACCCGGCGCCGCCATGGGTGTAAAGCACCGGAAGATGCGTCAGCCCGATGCCGGTCTGGTCGGCCGCGGCAAGGATGCGGCCCGACAGTTCGGCCGGGTCATCATAGGCGGTACCCCCGGGCTGGTGGTGCAGATAGTGGAACTCTGCCACCGCGGCAAAGCCCGCTTCCATCATCTCCATATAGGCAAGGGCGGCGATGGCTTCGATCTGGTCGGGGGTCAGGTGGTCAAGGAAGCGATACATCACCTGCCGCCATGTCCAGAAACTGTCCTGCCCGCCGCTGCGGTGTTCGGTCATGCCGGCCATCGCCCGCTGGAAGGCATGGCTGTGCAGGTTGCTGAGCGCCGGCAGCAAGGCGGAAACGCGCAGATCGCCGGGTTCGGCCCGCGCACCCGTGCGGATGTCAGACAACCGGCCATCCTGCACGATGACCCGCACCCCTTCGGCCCAGCCGTCGGGAAGCAGCGCATGATCTGCGAAAATCACTTCGCCTCTCCATTATGTGTAGACATAAAAGCATTAAACCCATACATACCGACTCGGCAACCCCTGTTTGATGGTCAATCCCATGCCCCATGGTCCAAAGGTTCTTGTCGCCGAGGCTGCCGCCACGATGGTGGCGGGTGCCGATGCCTATGGGCTTGTCCACGACGCGGCGGTGGTGGTGGACGCGGGGCGCATCCTTTGGGTGGGGCCGCGCGCCGCACTGCCCCCCGCCCATGCCACGGCCCCGGTCGTCGATCTGGGCAAGCGGCTGATCACCCCGGCGCTGATTGATTGCCACACCCATGTCATCCATGGCGGCCACCGCGCGGCTGAATTCGAACAGCGCTTGAACGGCGCGAGCTATGCCGAGATTGCCCGGGCGGGTGGCGGCATCGTTTCCACCGTCACGGCCACCCGTGCTGCGACCGAGGCCGCGTTGCTGGCCGCCGCGCTGCCAAGGGTGGATGCGATGATCGCCGAAGGCGTGGGCGTGATCGAGGTGAAGTCGGGCTATGGTCTGGACCGCGATACCGAACTGCGCATGCTGCGCGCCGCGCGGCAGATCGGGCGGCAGCGCCCGGTTGTCATACGCACCAGCTTTCTGGGCGCGCATGCCGTGCCTGCGGAATATGCCGGGCGCGCCGATGCCTATCTGGACGAGGTCTGCTTGCCGACCCTGCGCGCCGCCCATGCCGAAGGGCTGGTCGACGCGGTCGACGGGTTTTGCGAGGGGATCGCCTTTTCGCCAGCGCAGATGGCGCGTGTCTTCGATGTGGCGGCGGAGCTGGGCCTGCCGGTCAAGCTCCATGCCGAGCAGCTTTCGCATCTGGGCGGGGCGGCGCTGGTGGCCGCGCGCGGCGGGCTTTCGGCGGATCATGTGGAATATGCTAGTGCTGCGGATGCGGCGGCGATGGCGGCGGCGGGA
>JALQTL010000354.1 GCA_023260935.1 Paracoccaceae bacterium | reverse complement strand
AGTGCCGGAAGTGGCGCATGCCGGTAAAGACCATCGCCAACCCCGCTTCATCGGCAGCAGCGATGACCTTGTCGTCATTCATGCTGCCACCGGGCTGGATCACCGCCGTCGCCCCGGCTTCGGCTGCCGTCAGCAACCCGTCAGGGAAAGGAAAGAAGGCATCCGATGCCACCACCGACCCGATGGTCAGCGGCGCGGGCAGGCCCATCACATCGGCCATGTCCTGCGCCTTGCGGGCGGCAATGCGCGTGCTGTCCACCCGGCTCATCTGACCGGCACCAACGCCCACGGTTGCACCGTCCTTGACATAGATGATGGCGTTCGACTTCACATGCTTGGCCACCGTCCATGCGAACAGCAGATCATCCATCTCGGCCTTGGTCGGCGCGCGTTTGGTGACAACCTTCAGATCGGCCGGGACAAGGGCGCCATTGTCGCGGTCCTGAACCAGAAAGCCGCCCGAAACCTGCCGGAAGGCAAGGCCCGCCGCGCGCGGATCGGCAAGCCCTGCCGTCGTCAGCAGGCGAAGGTTCTTTTTCGCTGCAAAGATCTCTTTCGCCGCGTCGCTGGCACCTGGGGCGATGACCACTTCGGTGAAGATGCGCGTAATTTCTTCGGCTGTTTCGGCATCCAGCGGCTGATTCAGGGCCACGATGCCGCCAAATGCGCTGGTCTGATCGCAGTGATAGGCACGCAGGTAGGCGTCCTTCAGGCTGGCCGCCCGCCCCACGCCGCAGGGATTGGCATGCTTGATGATGGCACAGGCCGGACCGTCCTTGGGATCAAATTCGCTGACCAGTTCAAAGGCGGCGTCGGTGTCGTTGATGTTGTTGTAGGAAAGTTCCTTGCCCTGCCACTGCCGGGCCGTGGCCACCCCTTCGCGGCGCGACCCATCGGTATAGAAAGCCGCCCCCTGATGCGGGTTTTCGCCATAGCGCAGCCCCTGCGCCAGCTTGCCCGCAAAGGACCGGTAGCGCGGCGTCTTTTCCCCGATCTGGGCGGCAAGCCAAGTGCTGACGGCGGTGTCATAGGCCGCCGTGCGGCTGTAGGCTGTCAGCGCAAGCTTCTGGCGGAAGGCCAGCGTGGTGGCGCCTTCATGCGCCTCCATCTGGGCAAGAAGTTCGGCGTAATCCGCCGGATCGGTCAGCACGGCGACGAAACCATGGTTCTTTGCCGCTGCGCGGATCATCGCCGGCCCACCGATATCGATGTTTTCGATACAGGTCGCATAGTCGGCGCCCTTGGCCACGGTTTCCTCGAACGGATAAAGGTTCACCACCAGAATATCGATCTGCCCGATCCCGTGGGCATCCATCGCTGCCAGATGGTCGGCATTGTCACGCAGCGCCAGAAGGCCGCCATGCACCTTGGGGTGCAGCGTCTTGACCCGACCATCCATCATCTCGGGGAAGCCGGTCACATCCGACACATCCCGCACCGGCAGGCCCGCGGTGCGCAGCATCCCGGAGGTGCCCCCGGTCGAGATCAGTTCGACCCCCTGGGCATGAAGCGCACGGGCAAGGTCCAGCAGGCCGGACTTGTCCGAGACAGAGATCAGCGCGCGGCGCGGGGTGACGAGGTCGGTCATGGGCACACCCTTGGTCAAAAGCAGCGGGGTCAAAGCGGGACCGGCAGTTCTTCCCGGTCCAGATCGCGAATGGCGGTGGGAGTATCCTGTGCCTTCGCCAAGGTCCAGCCGATACGCGTCTCAATCTCCTGCGCGTGGCCCGAAAGGATGATCTGTTTTGTCGCACGCGGGCGCAGGCGGCCACGTTCCAGATAAACCGAGGGTTCCAGCGACAGCCGGGCCAACCCGTCAAAGCGGAAAACCCATATCTCTCCCGATTTCAGTGCCACCGAAACGGCGGCCCCGCCCATGTCCACGGTCGAATCCGTATCGGGGTGCAGATGGAAGCGGATGGTGAAAGGCACCCCCTTCAGGTTGCTGGCATCCAGCACCTCGGCAAAACGGTCGCGGCCCTTGGGGTTCAGGGCAATCAGCACATCCTCGCCCGCGATGTGGCGGCCGTCAGATGAAATCGCCAGATCGCGGGCATGGGTCAGCCCATGGGTGCGCGCCCAGCCGTCATGGGCGGCATGAACCCCGTGCCCGCGTTCGGTATCCAGTTGCCGCAAGGTCAGCACATGGGCGCGTTCCGTCAGCACATCCCCCGGCCCCTGACCAAAGCGCGAAGAAGAAACCCCTTCGATCGCCAGCGTCGAATGGGATGGCGTGGCCCGCCCCGCCCGCCGCCATTCGGTGCCGAAAGGCGCCCCCGATCCGCAGTTCACGATCAGCGGGCGACGGCCGGATGTCACCTCGAACGCCAGTGTCGAGGCATGGGCTGACCGGCCTTCGCGCCCGCCGGGAGGATCGGCGGCATCCATGATCAGGGTGGTTCGCCCCCCCGAAAGACGCACGAAACCCATCGCGGGCTTGCGGTCGGGCCGGGCCTTGCTGGCCGTGATGGCCAAGGCCATGTCAAGCCGGCCTTCCAGCCCGCGCCCGCCGCCATGAAACCGCGCCAGCCCGCCGTCGGCGTGGCGCAGGCTGCGCAGGGTGGGCGCGATGCGTTCCATCGCGGCAGATTGCGCCTCGGGCACGGTGCGCCCCGATTCGGCAAGTGCCAGCGCGGCCCAGTTCAGCAGCGTGAACACTTCCAGCAATTCCTCGGGGTTGCGGGTGGCAATGCCGCCATCGGCATCGATCTCGCGCCCGGCCTCGATTGCCAAGGCCTGCACCGCGGGGTCGATCATCGCTTCCATCCCGATCAGCGACAGCCCGGCATAGATCAGCCCCGTCAGCGCCTCGAACCGGGGCAGCCCCGGGGCGGCCGATGGCCAGTGCCGCGCCAGATAGCGGGTCTGCACGGTCAGCATGTCGTAATAGGCCTCATTGGCCTCGCGGCTGGCGCCATTCAGAAGGAAGATGGCGTGATGGATCCAGCGGATCACCCGGCGCCCGGTCAGATCGGGCGACCAACCCGCGCCCTTGCCCCGCCCAAAGCGGGCGATCCAGTCCTGCGTCCAGTCCTGCGCTTTTTCCCGGGCGGCAGGGTTGCCAAGGGCGGCCAGATCATCCAGCCAGACAAAGCCCTGCGCTTCGGCGGCAAAGTCGATGTCGGGCGGGGTGATTTCCCACAGCCCGTGGCCCGGTGCCTCGACCAGTTGGCCCGCAAAAAGGTAGTTCCCGGCCATCAACTGCCGTCCGCGCGCCACCATGCCGATGGACCGCGGTTCGGGCGAAAAGGTGAAGCCCTGTGCAGAAGGCCCGCGCGACGCACGCCAGACAGCGATGCGTGACCGCCATCCCCCGCTTGCGCCCGAGACCCGAAATACCATGTGTCGCCTGTTCCGCGCTGTTGGGCTGCCCGACCGGATTCCCGGTTCTTTTCGGGCAGCAGTCTAGACGGAAAGCGGCCGGGCTGTCACCCGTTGATGGCAGGATCAGGCCAGATGATCGACGCGCGCCAGATATTGCGCCAGCCGTTCGACCTCGGCCAGCCAGCGCTGGACAAGGCGCGGGTCATGCGGGGCCGGATGCACGCCGGCGGGCACCTCGCGCGCCAGAACCGCCTCGATCCCCATCGACACCGGCATCGACACCAGCCGCGACATGGCCGAACCGCGCGCATCGCCCCAGGCATCCATCGCCCAGGTTTCATGGAACACCGGCACCCCGCCCCGTTCCGCCTTCAGGCTGACGAACAGCACCACCCGGTCAGGTTCGCCCGGTGCATAGGAATTTTCCTTCAACAGATCGGTCGCGATCTTCGTCAGGGTTGCATCCACCTCGGCGGCGGGTTTGCCCTCCAGCCCTTCGACCGTGCGGAAGATGTCTGCCCAAGCCTCGGCCCAACCGTTCAGGCGGATCGTGCCACGGACGAAATCGCGCACCTTCCAGTCCGGATCAAAGCGGTAATCCTGAAGAAAGGGATAGGAATCGCGGTTTGGATAAACCTCGAAGCTTTCGGGCACCGGCAGCGGCGCATCATAGGTGGTGATTGCATCCCAGGGCCGGCTGACCCGAAGCTCGCTGAAGTTCTTCAGCGACCGGGACGGCGATTTCAGCGCCTTCAGCACGCCCACCGGGGCCCAGCTGAACTTGTAACGGAACGCGTTGGCCAGTTTCGGCACCCCGCCGCAATAGCTGGTGAAGGACAGCACATTGTCAGGGTGATAGGCCGTCGACGCGCGATAACGTGCCACCAGATCATGCGCCATCAGGTGATCGATGCCCGGGTCCAGCCCGATCTCGTTCAGGCTGACCAGCCCCTTTTCGCGAAAGGCCGCGTCCAGATCACGCATCTCGGGCGCGATATAGCTGGACGAAACGAAATGCGCGCCCCTGTCCAGACAGGCCCGGGCAATGGCCACATGCTGATCTGCGGGCAGCATAGAAACCGCCACATCGCCCGGTTGAAGTGCCGCGGTCAAATCCTGAAGCGTATAGGCGCGGATGTCAGAGGCCAGATCGCCCACCACCTTTTGCGCCTTTTCAACCGTGCGGTTCCAGACCACGACCTTGTGCCCGCCTTCAATCAGGCGCCGCAGACCCGGCACAGAGGAAAGCCCTGTTCCACACCAGTGAATTGTCATGTCCATTCTCCCTTGCCTGCCCCCTCTGGTGGCAGGAACTTCCGAAAATCCCTGCAAACTTCCGCGAAGGAATTTGCCCCTCGCCTAAACGGCCGCGACATGCCGGTCAAAATCTGCCCGCGCCCGCGCCCAGACGCCCTGTTCCAGATCGGTCAGGGTCAGCAGGCTGGGCAGCAGCTGGGCGGCATAATCCTCGCTGCTTTCCACCGGCAGAAGCGAAGGCAGGTTGTCGATCGCCATCACATCCAACGGCGGATTTTCCGCCACCCGCAGCGCCGGGGCCGCCCAGTCCGTAGCCCGGTCATAGACCTTGATGGGCGAGAAATCCGAGGTCGGATCACAGGCGATATCGCCGATCACGGTCAGCTTGCGCGGGGCGTGCAGCGCGGATGCCGGCACGAAGACAGGGCAACCGGGACGGGCAAGGATGGCGTTCAGAAACACCTCATGCGCCAGAACCTCGGGAAAAGGGCCGCCGCTGGCGGTTTCGGCGATGTCCCATTTCGTCACCTCGACACCCATCGCGGCGCACAGGTCGCTTGCCCCCGTTCCCACGCGGCCCAGCGCCCCGATGACAATGGCACGCGGGCGGGCAAGCCCTGCCATTTCCGCCCCCAGATCATCCAGAAGCGCCTGCTTGCCGGGGTATTTCGCCACCGGCCCGATCAATTCACCGCGTTGCTGCGCGGCCCAGGCCTTCAGACTGATTGCGGCACCCGCATATCCTGCCCAATAGCCAAAGGCCGCCACGCGGCGCCCGGTTTCATCCACAAGGTATTCCAGATCATAAAGCGTGCCGCCCCCCGCCTTGAAGCGCTGAAGCAGCACACGGCCCGCAGGCTGGCCCTTGTAGGCATGGCCGAACATGATGTGCCGGTGTGCAAGCGGCGTGCCGTCTTCGGGCAATTCCTTCAGGCCGAAGATGATGGCATCGGCCGGGGCATGGGGCCACAGGTTTTCTTCGGCAATCTCGCAGCCGGCAGCGGCATAACCGTCGATCGGAATGGCGCGTACCGATGAACGTTCCACCGTCACGCGAAGGCCTGCCCGGACCAGCGCCGCGGCTCCTTCGGGTGTCAGCCCCACGCGTTCTTCATTGAAATTTTGAGCTAATTCAGTACCTTCAATGATTAATTTTTTTGGAAAATTGAAAAGAGTGTTTTGAGGACATTGGTCTAAACCAACGAAATATGGTAAGCAATAATTACCCATGATTTCATAGTGACGCATT
>JALQTL010000369.1 GCA_023260935.1 Paracoccaceae bacterium | reverse complement strand
CCGGCTGGCAGATGGTCTTTCACGCCGGCACGCGCGAGGTCAATGGGGCCATCCAGGCACATGGCGGCCGTGTGCTGAACGTGACGGCCCGCGGCGAATCCCTGCGGGATGCCCGCGCCCGCGCTTATCAGATGGTCGATGCGATCGACTGGCCCGAAGGCTTTTGCCGCCGCGACATCGGCTGGCGCGCGCTCTGAACCGCGCGCGGCAAGGGCCTCGCCCCCGCCCCTGAGAAAGAGGCCGCAAGACCGAAGAGGCAGTAAAAACCTGTATCCGGCCCCGCAAGGGGCGGGTGCGCCATTCTCTTTTGGACCCTGCGGAAGAACCCTTGCACGCACAGGCCGCCCCGCATAAGAAGCGCGCGCAATTCGCGCGCGTTGGGAGGGTCTGATGCCGCTACTGGTGATGAAATTCGGCGGCACATCCGTCGCCAACCTTGAGCGGATCGAAAACGCCGCCAAAAAGGTGCAGCGCGAGGTGGAGCGTGGCTATGACGTCATCGTCATCGTCAGCGCCATGTCAGGCGAAACCAACCGTCTGGTCGGCTATGTCGAGGGCACGTCGAAGCTTTACGACGCACGCGAGTATGACGCCGTCGTGGCATCCGGTGAAAATGTGACTGCTGGCCTTATGGCGCTGCGCTTGCAGGAAATGGGCATTCCGGCCCGCAGCTGGCAGGGCTGGCAGGTGCCGATCAATACCACCTCGGCGCACGGGTCGGCGCGCTTCGTCTCGATCCCGCGGGAAAATCTGGATGCGAAATTCGCTGAAGGATTCAAGGTGGCGGTCGTTGCGGGCTTTCAGGGCGTCTCGGCAGAAGGCCGGGTAACGACCTTGGGGCGCGGCGGTTCCGACACCACGGCCGTGGCCTTTGCCGCCGCCTTCAAGGCGGAACGCTGCGACATATACACCGATGTGGATGGCGTCTATACGACCGATCCCCGCGTTTCCGACAAGGCGCGCAAGATGGACAAGATCGCGTTCGAGGAAATGCTGGAACTGGCCTCGCTGGGGGCAAAGGTTCTGCAAACCCGATCTGTCGAACTGGCCATGCGATACAATGTGCGCCTGCGCGTGCTGTCGTCGTTTGAAGACACCGATGAAACATCCGGGACGCTGGTCTGCGGCGAGGAGGAAATCATGGAATCGAAAGTCGTCTCTGGCGTGGCGTTTTCCCGCGAGGAAGCCAAGATCACGCTGTTCACCATCGAGGATCGTCCCGGTGTCGCCAGTGCTATCTTTGGCCCCCTTGCCGAAGCGGGCGTGAACGTCGACATGATCGTGCAGAACATCAGTGAAAAGGACTATGACGAGGCCCACCCCGGTGCCGTCACGGACATGACCTTTTCCTGCCCGATCAATCAGGTCGAACGCGCGAAGAAGGCGCTGGAGGATGCCAAGGCCGCAGGCAAGATCGGCTATGACGACCTGATCATCGATACCGATGTGGCGAAGGTTTCGGTCGTGGGCATCGGCATGCGCAGCCACACCGGCGTGGCGGCGCGGATGTTCGCCTCGCTGTCTGCGGAAAACGTGAACATCAAGGTCATCTCGACCTCCGAAATCAAGATTTCGGTCCTGATCGACCGGAAGTATATGGAACTGGCCGTGCAGGCGCTGCATGATGCGTTTGAACTGGACAAGGCGTAAGCCTTATTCAGCCATTCCCGTGCCGAAGCAGAAGACCGCCTAAGGGCCGCCCAAAGAAACGGCGGCCCCGCGGCACCAGACTGGTGTGGCGCGTCTTTTCACCCCGGATTGGCAAAGCCATCCAGCCGGGCGGCGCGTGCTTGGTCCTTTGTTCCTGAAACAATCGGGTCCGCGGGACAGGACGCTTTTTCCCGGGTTTCGGAATGCCCTGCCGCGGAAGCTTTTCCCGGATCGTGCCCGGATGACCGCGCAGGGTCGTGGCGGGTCAAGGCGGGCAAGTTCATGAAAGCCCCGGCACATTCGCGCACTGCTCCATGCCCCCACCGCCACCAAAGGAACTGCCCTGTTTTCAGGCAGTGCTCGGCATGTTTTGGCCTGTGGGACAAGCCCCCTCGCCATTTTGTCAGGGCTTTCCTATAGAGGAGGGTAGAGAGGAGACCCGCCAATGCCAGATCGGTCGGAAAGTGACAGTCGCAAGCTTTTGCGCCGCCTCCGCGATGTCTTGGGCACGCAGTCCAAGGGTCAGGACCGACTGGATCGTATCACCCATCTGATCGCGGATTCCATGCGGACCGAAGTGTGTTCGATATACCTCTTCCGCGATGCCGAAACGCTGGAACTTTGCGCCACCGAAGGCCTGCGCCCCGAAGCTGTTCACAAGACCCGCATGAAGCTGGGCGAAGGCCTTGTGGGCCGCGTGGCACGCACCAACAGCGCGGTGAACACCGCCAATGCCCCGGCGGAAAAGGGCTTCCGCTACATGCCGGAAACCGGGGAAGAAATCTATTCCAGTTTCCTTGGCGTGCCGATCCAGCGTGTCGGGGAAAAGCTGGGCGTTCTGGTCGTGCAGTCAAAGACCGAGCGCAGCTATTCTGACGACGAGGTTTATGCGCTGGAAGTCGTCGCGATGGTGCTGGCCGAGATGACAGAGCTTGGCGCCTTCACCTCGGATGATGAAGGCATGCGCGCGCTCCACCGCCAGCCCGCGATGTTTCGCGGCAGCACCGGGCAGGAAGGATCGGCCGAAGGCCATGTCTGGCTGCATGAACCGCGGGTCGTCGTGACAAACCCTGTGGCCGATGATCCCCTGCTTGAAATCGATCGTATCCGCGATGCCGTCGGGCAGTTGCGGGTTTCGATCAATGACCTGCTAGAGGCGCAAAGTCTGGACAAGGATCAGGTTCAGGTTCTGGAAGCCTATCGGATGTTCGCAAATTCGCGCGGCTGGCTGCGCCGGATGGAAGAAGACATCATGCGCGGCCTGTCAGCGGAAGCCGCGGTGGAAAAGGAGCAATCCGCCGCCCGCGCCCGCATGGAAAAGGTGGAAGACCCCTATCTGCGCGAAAGGCTAAGCGATCTGGACGATCTGTCGAACCGCCTGTTGCGGCTTCTGACGGGTCAGGGGCAGGACACCGGCGCCGAGATGCCGGACAATCCGGTGCTTGTGGCGCGCAACATCGGGCCGGCGGAACTGCTGGAATTCGGGCGCAAGCTAAAAGGGGTTGTGCTGGAAGAAGGCAGCGTCGGCAGCCATGCGGCCATCGTCGCCCGTGCCTTGGCCATTCCTCTGGTCATCCATGCCGGGCGCATCACGTCCGAGGCGCTGAATGGCGACCATATCCTTGTCGATGGCGATCAGGGCATCGTGCATCTGCGCCCCGAGGAAACCGTTGCCCGCGCCTTCCGCGACAAGATTGCCATGCAGGCCGAAGCGCAGAAGCGTTATGCCGGGCTGCGTGATCTGCCGGCGCAAACGAAATGCGGCAAGACCATCTCGCTGCACATGAACGCGGGCCTGATGGCCGATCTGCCCAGCCTTGAAGGCTCGGGTGCCGAAGGGGTGGGGCTTTTTCGCACCGAATTGCAGTTTCTGGTCCGCAACAAGATGCCGCGGCGGGCGGAACTGGCCCAGCTTTATGCCCGGGTGATGGATGCCTCCAAGGGCCGGCGGGTGGCTTTTCGCACATTGGACATCGGGTCCGACAAGGTGCTGCCCTACATGAAACCGAATGACGAGCCGAACCCCGCGATGGGGTGGCGCGCGATCCGGGTGGGGCTGGACAAGCCCGGCGTGTTGCGGATGCAGGTGCAGGCGCTGATCCGGGCGGCAAACGGGCGTCCCTTGACGATCATGTTTCCCTTCATCACCGAAATGACGGAATTCCAGATGGCCCGCAGCCATGTGCTGCGCGAGGTGCATCGCGAAAAATCGATGGGGCACCCGGTGCCCGCCAGTATCGAGATCGGGGCGATGATGGAGACCCCAAGCCTTGCCTATGCCCCGGATGCCTTCTTTGAACTGGCCGATTTCATCTCGATCGGGGGCAATGACCTCAAGCAGTTCTTCTTTGCCGCCGACCGGGAAAACGAACGCGTACGACGCCGCTATGACACGCTGAATTTCAGCTTTCTGGGCTTTCTGGAACAGATCGTCACGCGCTGTTCGGCCAAGGGCACGCCGATTTCCTTTTGTGGCGAAGATGCCGGCCGCCCGGTCGAGGCGCTTGCCTTTGCCGCCATCGGGCTGCGCAGCCTGTCGATGCGCCCGGCATCGGTCGGGCCGGTCAAGGCACTCCTGCGCCGTGTCGATCTGGATGAAGCACGCGCCGTGATCGACGATGCCCGCCAGAGGGGGGAGCAAAGCGCCCGCCCCGCGCTGATGAACTGGCTGTCAAACCTTCCCGAATGACGGAAGGGGGCGACGAAAAGGCATGGGCCCGGGTCGCTTAGGCGCGGGTCACGGGGGGGCGTCGAGCCGGGCCTGAAAGGCGGCCAGAACCACTTCGGGGCCATGGCGTTCGGCAAGCGCGAGCAGGGCAAAGCGGATGCGCGCCATATCGCGGTAATAGCTCAGGAAGGCCGCATTCAGTGCCGCGCCACTGATCGCCCCCAGAACCGGCACTGCCTGTGCCGCCAGCTTTTGCCCCAACGCCGCCGCAAGCTTGGGCGCGACGGTGGCAATCACCCGCTGCACCGCAGGCCCTGTCAGTGTCAGCCGGGCGGACAGGAAACTGGTGTTGATCCCGTCATCCGCAGCCAAGGGGCTGCCCGCGCCAAAGGTGCGGATACACTCAGCCCGGATCTCGGGACGGTCAGGATCGAACCCTGCCGCGCGGGCCTCTTGCCGGATGGCGTTCAGGATCAGCGTAATGGTCAGGGGAAGTTCCGCAACCGCCGTGGCCAATCCCCCGGCCCCGCCGGCGGCGCCCGTTGCCAGGACCACCGCAAGACGCCCGCGGTGCCCGGCATCAGGCAGGCGGTCAGCCTGGCCGGCAACCGTATAGCTGGCCGACAGCGCCC
>JALQTL010000332.1 GCA_023260935.1 Paracoccaceae bacterium | reverse complement strand
CGGGGGCCTCATAGGGTTTTGCGCTGCATAGCGGTCTTGCGCCCGGGGGTCCAGCATAACCATTATTTGACATAATATTGATTATCAGATTTATGGCTTGATAAATCCCAGACCCCTTTTGCGGCGCCTTATTTGCGGTTTTCGGGGATTGGCGCACCCAGCACGATTCGAACGTGCGACCTTTGCCTTCGGAGGGCAACGCTCTATCCAGCTGAGCTATGGGTGCCTGCGCCCTGCTATAGCCGCAAGCCGGCGGCTCTGCAACATGGCATTAAGCGAAAAGCTCGTGACAAAGCTCCAGCGCCGAGACCAGCGCATCGACCTCATCCGTGGTGTTGTACATGGCAAAGGACGCACGGCATGTGGCGCCCACGCCCATGTGCTCCATCAACGGCATGGCACAATGCGTGCCGGCACGCACCGCGATGCCGCGCTTGTCCAGCACGGTCGAGATGTCATGCGCATGTGCCGCGCCATCCAGCGTGAAGCTGAAGATCGCCCCCTTGCTTGACGAATTGCCCTGAATGTTCAGCCAGTTCAGACCGGAAAGCCGGTCCTGGGCATAATCGCGCAACTTCCGTTCATGCGCGGCAATCCGGTCCATCCCGATGGCCATCAGGTAGTTCAGGGCCACACCCATGCCGATCTGCTGCACAATGCCCGGTGTGCCGGCTTCGAACTTCATCGGCGGGTCGTTATAGGTGACGGCATCGCGCGTCACTTCGCGGATCATGTCGCCGCCGCCCAGAAAGGGCTGCATCTCGGCCATCCGGTCGCGGCGGATGAAGATCGCCCCGGAACCGCTTGGTCCGTATAACTTATGGCCGGTAATGGCATAGAAATCGCAGCCCATGGCCTGAACGTCAACCGGCATGTGCACGGCGGCCTGAGAACCATCCACCAGAACCGGAACCCCCTTTTCGCGGGCCGCTCGGCAGATCGTGGCCACATCGACAACGGTGCCCAGCACGTTCGACATCTGGGTAATGGCCACCAGTTTCGTGCGCGGGCCGATCGCGTCGATTACTTTGGCCGGGTCCAGATCGCCGGTGGCGTCACAGTCCACCCAACGCAGCACCACGCCCAGCCTGTCGCGCAGGAAATGCCACGGCACGATATTGGCGTGGTGTTCCATCACGCTCAGCACGATTTCATCGCCCGCCTGCATCCGCGGCGCGGCCCATGCGTAAGAGATCATGTTGATCCCTTCGGTCGTGCCGGTGGTGAAGACGATCTCATCCTCACTCGGGGCGTTCAGGAAGCGCGCAACAATCCCGCGCACGGCTTCATACTTGTCGGTGGCCAGGTTGGAAAGGTAATGCAAGCCACGATGAACATTGGCATATTCCATGGAATAGGCCTGAGTGATGGCATCGATCACCACCTTGGGCTTCTGGGCCGAGGCCCCGTTGTCCAGATAGACCAGAGGCTTTCCGTTCACCTGCCGCGACAGGATCGGGAAATCGGCGCGGATGGCGTTCACATCAAACATTCAGACCCCCATGCCCCCCATTGGCATCAACAGCAAGGCCAAAGCAAAGCCAATCGCGAACATCACGGCCAGTACCCCCAGAAAGGTTTTCCCGACCGAGGCGAAACCATGAAGTTCAGCGATGAAGTTGCTGATCAGCCAAAGAAAAATGACCACCGACAGCATCGCCACAAGATCGGTCAGCGGTGGTAGCACCACCTGCACCACGATCTGCACCGCTTGCAACACCAGCAGGATGAACTGCATCCATACCATCAGCAGCAGCGCATCGCCAAAGCTGCCCTGCCCGCCAAACCAACGCCCCACCCAATGCATCAGATGCGCAGCCGCCAGCATCAGCGCCCCCTGAAAGGCCGCGGTGCCCACCGGGTTTTGCATCGATGGCGACATCGCCGCCTGTGCGTCGGCAGCCATCAGGCCAACGGAGACATGCGCCAGCAGCGCCGACAGGATGGCCGTCAGCGCAAGCGCGATCCAGCGCGCGGGCATGGGAACATCGGCCTTCATCACTTGCCGGGCGCCCTCTCTGGGGGCCTGGATGGTGAAGCGTGCCATCGACAGCAGGTGAGACAGCGACAGGTTCATTCAGCGTTCCGCCTCGATCAGCATGTTGATCCACAAATACAGAAAGCCCGCCATCACAAGAACCCCAACCAGTGTCGCAGTGGGGCCTGCCCCGATGAACCCGGCCACCAGACCGTTGAACAGCATCAGCGGCGATACGGCCAGAAGCGCCCAGAACAGCGCCAGACGCGCGCCGAACCATGTTCCCTTGCCCCGCAAAAGGCGGGCCAGCATGTGGCTGGCTGCGCCGATCACATAGGCCAGCAGGGGCAGCATGAAGACGGTTGCCAGCAAGGCCCCGCTCAGCCGCGCTTCCAGCGGCACCGACGGGTCGAAATGCGCGGCCCTGCTCAGCCCCGGCCACTGCGCCACGAAGATCAGCGCCGAGGCGCCCATCAGCGTGGCAAGCGCACGGTCCTCACGCGGGCCGGCCTCCAGCTTTTCCCGGATCAGGCGGCG
The DNA here is from genome assembly GCA_023260935.1 of Paracoccaceae bacterium. Taxonomy (GTDB): domain Bacteria; phylum Pseudomonadota; class Alphaproteobacteria; order Rhodobacterales; family Rhodobacteraceae; genus Pseudotabrizicola. The sequence continues at coordinate 470 of JALQTL010000332.1, read as the reverse complement.
CGGCGACCGCCAGGCGCGCAGGATGTCAAGCGTTACCGGCATCCGTCCCCTGCCCTAGCCTTCGTGCCGCTGAAGCCAGGCTTCCAGCCGCGACCGGATGTCTTCGGCAATCGCCTCATCCTCGACCTCGGCAATCGCTTCGGCCAGAAAGGCCAGCACCAGCAGCGAGGTTGCCACCCGCTTGGGCACGCCACGCGATTGCAGGTAGAACAGCGCCGTCTCATCGATCGCGCCCGAGGTGGAGCCGTGGCTGCATTTCACGTCATCGGCATAGATCTCAAGTTCGGGCTTGGCGAGGAACTGGCTGTCCTCGTCCAGAAGCAACGACTGGCTGATCTGATAGCCATCGGTCTTCTGCGCGCCGGGCTTGACCAGGATCTTGCCCTGGAACACGCCCTCGGCCCCGTTCTTCAGCACCTTCTTGAAGACTTGGCGGCTTTCGCAGCGTTCGGCCCCGTGGGTGATGAAAA
>JALQTL010000252.1 GCA_023260935.1 Paracoccaceae bacterium | reverse complement strand
TCGCCCTATCCGACCGACATCGCCCTGATGGTCGAAGCCCCGATCTTCCACGTCAACGGGGACGACCCCGAGGCCGTTGTGCATGCCGCGAAGGTGGCGATCGAATTCCGCCAGAAGTTCCACAAGGACGTGGTGCTGGATATTTTCTGCTACCGTCGCTTCGGTCACAACGAAGGCGACGAGCCTATGTTCACCAACCCGGTGATGTACACCAACATCAAGAAGCACAAAACCACGCTTCAGCTTTACACCGACCGTCTGGTGAAGGACGGCCTCATCCCCGAAGGCGAGATCGAGGATATGAAGGCCGCCTTCCAGGCCCGCCTGAACGAGGAATTCGAGGCCGGCAAGGCCTTCAAGCCCAACAAGGCCGACTGGCTGGATGGCCGTTGGTCGGGGCTGGATCGTGAACGCGATGAATACCAGCCCGGCGATACCGCGATCAAACCCGAAACGATGAAACAGGTGGGCGAGGCGCTGACCCGCGCGCCTGAAAACTTCGACCTGCACAAGACCGTCGCCCGGCTTCTGGAAAACAAGGCCAGGATGTTCGAAACCGGCAAGGGTTTCGACTGGGCCACGGCCGAAGCACTGGCCTTCGGTTCGCTTCTGACGGAAAGCGTCCCTGTCCGCCTTGCCGGTCAGGATTGCACCCGCGGCACGTTCAGCCAGCGCCACTCGGGCCTGATCGATCAGACGACCGAAGAACGCTACTACCCGCTGAACCATATCCGCGCAGGGCAAGCGCGCTATGAAGTCATCGATTCCATGCTGTCGGAATATGCGGTGCTGGGCTTCGAATACGGCTATTCGCTGTCGGAACCCAATGCGCTGGTGATGTGGGAAGCCCAGTTCGGCGATTTCGCCAACGGCGCGCAGATCATGTTCGACCAGTTCATCAACTCGGGCGAATCGAAATGGCTTCGCATGTCGGGCCTCGTCTGCCTGCTTCCGCATGGCTACGAAGGTCAGGGCCCAGAGCACTCCTCGGCCCGGCCCGAACGCTTCCTTCAGATGTCGGCCAATGACAACTGGATCGTCGCCAATGTCTCGACGCCGGCCAACTACTTCCACATCCTGCGCCGTCAGGTTCACCGCACCTTCCGCAAGCCGCTGATCCTGATGACGCCGAAGTCGCTTCTGCGCCACCCCATGTGCATCTCGGATGCCGAGGATTTCACCACCGGCAGCCAGTTCCACCGCGTGCTGTGGGATGATGCGCAAAAGGGCCATTCCGAGCTGAAGCTGAAGGCCGATGCCAAGATCAAGCGCGTCGTCATCTGCTCGGGCAAGGTCTACTACGACCTTCTGGCCGAACGCGACAAGCGCGGCGCGGATGATATCTACCTGCTGCGTCTGGAACAGTTCTACCCCTTCCCCGCCATGGCGATGACCAAGGAACTGGAACGCTTCAAGGGCGCGGAAATCATCTGGTGTCAGGAAGAACCGAAGAACCAGGGCTACTGGACCTTCGTGGAACCCAACATCGAATGGGTGCTGAACAAGATCGGCGCAAAGCAGGGCCGTCCCCGCTATGTCGGCCGCGCCGCCTCGGCCTCGCCCGCAACCGGCCTTGCCTCCAAGCACAAGGCCGAACAGGACGCGCTGGTGAACGAGGCGCTGACTCTCTGATCCCTTTCCCGCGGGGCCGCACGCCCGGCCCCGCAAGACCAAATTGACAGACCGCCGCAAAGGCGTGGAGGAAGAAAAGATGACCGACGTTATGGTTCCCGCCCTTGGCGAATCCGTCAGCGAAGCCACCGTATCCACCTGGTTCAAGAAGGTGGGTGATTTCGTGAAACAGGACGAAATGCTGTGCGAACTGGAAACCGACAAGGTTTCCGTTGAAGTGCCCGCCCCCGTCTCGGGCGTTCTGGCTGAAATCATCGCCGCCGAAGGCGAAACCGTCGCCGCGAATGCCCGCCTTGGCATCATCACCGAAGGTGCGGCCGCCGCCGCCGAAGCCCCCAAGGCTGAAGCCAAGCCCGCCGCCGCCGCCCCCGTTGCCCCTGCCGCTGCCCCCGCCAAGGCCGTGGAAGATGCCCCTTCGGCGAAGAAAGCCATGGCCGAAGCCGGCCTTTCGCCCGATCAGGTGCAGGGCACCGGCCGCGATGGCCGCATCATGAAGGAAGACGTGGCCCGTGCCGTCGCCGCCCCTGCGCCCTCGGCAGCCCCCGCCCCGGCCGCCGTGCCGCGTGGCCCGGTCTCGGCCGATGACGCCAGCCGCGAAGAGCGCGTGAAGATGACGCGCCTGCGCGCCACCATCGCCCGCCGCCTGAAAGATGCGCAGAACACCGCCGCGATGCTGACCACCTATAACGAGGTGGATATGTCCGGCATCATGGCGCTGCGCAACGAATACAAGGACAGCTTCGAGAAGAAGCACGGCGTCCGCATGGGCTTTATGTCCTTCTTCACCAAGGCTTGCTGCCATGCGCTGAAAGAAGTGCCCGAAGTCAACGCCGAGATCGACGGCGGCGACATCGTCTACAAGCACTACGTCCACATGGGCGTGGCTGCTGGCACGCCGACCGGCCTTGTGGTTCCGGTTATCCGCGACGCCGACCAGATGTCATTCGCCGAGATTGAGAAAGCGATCGCTGAAAAGGGCAAGCGCGCCCGTGACGGCAAACTCTCGATGGCGGAAATGCAGGGCGGCACCTTCACCATCTCGAACGGTGGTGTCTATGGCTCGCTGATGTCCTCGCCGATCCTGAACCCGCCGCAGTCGGGTATCCTTGGTATGCACAAGATCCAGGATCGTCCGGTCGTGGTGAACGGTCAGATCGTGATCCGCCCGATGATGTATCTGGCGCTGAGCTATGACCACCGCATCGTTGACGGCAAGGGCGCTGTAACCTTCCTCGTCCGCGTCAAGGAAGCGCTGGAAGACCCGCGCCGCCTGCTGCTGGACCTGTAATCACTGCGGGGCGGCACCTCTGCCGCCCCTTCTTCCATCTTCGCCCAAGCCGGATGGCAACGGGCGCGCGGGGCACCCCGCGACCAGTCAAAGGACTATTCCAATGGCAGATTTCGACGTTATCGTGATCGGCGGCGGCCCGGTGCCGCGCCATCCGAGCCAGCTCTACGAGGCCGCGACCGAGGGCCTGCTGCTCTTCCTCGTGATGGCGCTCGCCGTGCGCCGCTTCGGCTTCCGCAAGCCGGGCCTCCTCGGCGGCATCTTCGTGCTC
>JALQTL010000170.1 GCA_023260935.1 Paracoccaceae bacterium | reverse complement strand
GGTGGCGGATCCACTGGCGGGCCACTAAGACCGGCAGTTTGACGTGCAGCTTGATCTCGCACATCTCGAACGGGGTCGAATGCCAGTGGCGCATGAGGTAACGGATCAGGCCTTCGTCGTTTTGCACATGCTTGGTGCCCGCGCCATAGCTGACACGAGCCGCCTGAACGATGGCGCTGTCGTCGCCCATATAGTCGATGACGCGGATGAAGCCGTGGTCCAGCACCTCATGCGCGCGGTAAAGATGCGCCTCCATCCCCTCGCTGACGGCGCGCAATGTAGGGCGCGGATTGGCGCGGGCGGCTTCGATTTCGGCTTTCTGGTCAGGGGTCAGCGGCATGGGCTTGGGCCTTTCGAATCCGTCAGGTTGCGAAATGTGGTGTATGCTGGACGCCAAGATACGAGAGGTTGGGAAGGCGCGGCAAGGGTGTGCGGCACATCTGCATCAATCGAAGGGCCACAGGGCTGGATTCATTGACAGAAAGGATAAGCAAGGGCAACTTTAGTGACAAAACACAACAATCGAGCAGGTATCCATGTCTTTGCGTTTGATGGCGGCCTTGATGGCCAGTCTTGCCGTTTCGGCTTGCGACGGCAGCCCATTCGGCGACGGCACCTCTCCCCCAAGCGGTGGCGGCATCGGTGGCGGCATCGGTGACGGCTCGGGCGGCGGGACCGACGGGGGAACAGATGGCGGCACCGACGGCGGAACGGATGGCGGCACCGATAGCGGCACGACGGGTATCCCAGCGGAACTGAAGGGCAATCTTGTCAGCGCGTCCTTCAACCCCACCTCAGGCACGCTGACGGCCGTGATCGATCCGCTGGATGCCAGCCCGGTGACCGTGACATTCGCGCGGGCACCGACGCTGGATCGCGGGGGCTATCAGGCCTTCACATATCAGGAAACAACCAGCAACCGCCTGTTCCTTGCGCTGTTCAAGACATCTGGAGACGGCGCGGTATCCGGCGGGGTCACGGCCAGCGGCCAGTTCACGGAAATGGTCTGGGGCGCTGATTACAAGGCCAACACCGCTTTTGCGGCCCCGGCCAGCGGCGGGCTTGCCAATTACGCCGGCAGCTATGCCGGCACGCTGAACACGGGCGTCACCGTCCCCGGCCCCGGCGCCCCCTTCGATCCGATCCGCCCATTGCGCGTGCAAGGCGAAGTACTGCTGAACGCCGACTTCACCAACAACAGCGTCGAGGGCGGGATCCGCAACCGGCAGGTGGTGGAAACCAGCGGCTCGCTTGATGACATCTTCCTCACGATCACTGACATCAGCTCGACCGGCACCTTCGCCGGCAAGGTGGAATTCAATGACCGGACCGAAGCCGGCACCTATGGCGGTGCCTTCGGCGGCGCCGGCGGCACCGCTGTGGCCGGTGCGGTTGACCTCAAGCCCGTCAAGTCCGACTCGGACCTGCTGGAAAAAGGCACCTTCGTGCTGGATCGTTGCGTAGCGGGTTCACCGTCGCCCTGCCCATGATGGGCAGGATTCCCGGCGCGGCGCTGGCCCTTGGGCTGGCGCTGGCGCTTAGCCTTGGCCTTTGGGCGCCCGGCCCGCTGCGGGCCGGCGCGGGGCCAGAACTGGCAGCCCAGCCGGCCACCCTTTCAGCGCAGGACGCGCTTGTTCAGGGCAACGTCGAAATGGCCCGGCTTCTGGCGCTGGCCGCGCTGGAAACCCGCCCCGAAGATGCCGATGCGCTGGCGGTGCTGGCGGCCGTGGGGCTGTCACAACACCAAACAAAGGCTGCGGGGCGCGTCGGGCTGATGTCCTGGAAGGCGGCGCAAAACGACCGCCAGCGTTTCGCCGCCGCGCGTCTGGTGGCCCGTGCCGCTTATGAGGTCGAGGCACATACCTACGCAAAACTCTGGCTGCGCCGCGCCGTGGAGTATGCACCCGACGAGGCCAGCCGTACCGCGACCATCCGCGATTTCCAAACCGTCCGCGATGCAAGCCCGCTGACGCTGGATCTTGGCCTCTCGCTGTCGCCTTCCGACAACGTGAACCAGGGGGTGAATGATCCCATGCTGGTGATCGACGGGCGGCCAACCTATTTCATCTTTGATGACAGCACGATGGCGCTTTCGGGCCTTGAGGCCAGGGTTTCGCTGGGCGCCCGCTATCGCCTTGCAGCAGACCCGGATGGCCGGACCGATGCGATCCTGCGCCTGCGCCACCGCGCCGTGGCCCTGTCGGATGCCGCCCGCCGGATGGCGCCCGATGTCCACAACGCCGACCTTGCAATCTGGGAGATCGAGGCCGGCCTGCAACGCAGCATGGCCCTTTCGCAAAAGGCCGTCCTGCGCGGCGGGCTCAGCTTCGGGCAGAACTGGCTGGGCGGGCAGCCCTACGCGCGCACAACCCGGGCCCAGGTCGATCTGACCCGCACCCTGGCGGCGCGCAGCCGCCTGCGGCTTGGTCTTGGGTTGGAAAACCAGAACCGCCTCGACGGCCTGCGCGACGCTACGGCCCTGACGCTGGATGGCGGCTTCGAAAGGGTGCTTGCCTCGGGCGACAGAATGGCAGTCCGGCTGGAACTGGGCGAGACCCTGTCCAATGACGCCAATCAGGAAAACACGCTGATCTCGGGCGAGCTGCGCTACCTGAAGAGTGAACCCGTGGCCGGCGCCCAGCTTTCCGCCTCGCTGGGCCTTGGCTACCGCGATTACCCTGTGTTCTTCAATGGCATCTTCGGTGATGGCGGGCGCCAGGAAACCGCGCTTTCCGCCTCGATCGACCTTGCCCTGCCAGCCTTCGGCGCCTTCGGCTTCGAACCCGTCGTTTCGGTCAAGGGCAGCCGCACGCTTTCCAACGTCAGCCGCTATGACACAAGGACGCTTGGCATCGGGCTGACGATCCGATCTTCTTTCTGACAGTCTTCGTTCTTGCCGCCGCGATCCGCGCAACACCCCCTCGCCTTTCCGGGACGGGACGCTAGGATGCCAGCCGTCAGGAATAAAGGAGGCCATCCCATGGCAATCAGCTATCTTCACACGATGGTTCGGGTTCTGGACCTGGACAAGAGCATCGCCTTCTACAAGCTTCTGGGCCTGGAAGAGACCCGGCGCTATGAAAACGAGGGCGGTCGTTTCACTCTGGTCTTCATGGCTCCTCCCGGCCAGCCGGAATGCCCCGTCGAACTTACCTACAACTGGGATGGTGACACCGGCCTGCCCTCTGACAGCCGCCATTTCGGCCATCTGGCCTATGAGGTGGATGACATCTACGAAACCTGCGCCCATCTGCAAGCCAATGGCGTCACCATAAACCGCCCCCCCCGCGACGGGCGCATGGCCTTTGTCCGCAGCCCCGACAATATCTCGATCGAGCTTTTGCAGAAGGGCGGCGCCCAGCCCCCGAAGGAACCATGGGCCAGCATGCCCAGCGTCGGCCACTGGTAAGCTCCCCAAAAGGAAGGGGGCTGTCTGCCCCCCTCTGGGCCTGCGGCCCATTCACCCCCCGAGAGTACTTTGCAAAGGTGCAAGGCGGCACGGTTGGGCCTGATCTTGCACCTTTTTGAAATACTCCCGCCGGAGGCGTCCGAACCCTGCGCAAAAGGAAAGGGGTTCAAGTCAGGATGCCGCGCGTCGTGCCTCAACCTTCGTCATCGCGTCATGGATCTCGTGCCAGGCCGTTCTTGCCATGGATCGAAAGGTCATCAGGCGGAAGCTGTCGGGAGCCTCTGTAATCAGGATGAGCGGCATGTGGCCCAAGCCGCTGCGGGCGGCGTCGCCCTTTTTCACATGGCGCAGGTCAAGTGGCACCAAGCGCGCCAGAACATCCCGGGCGCCGGGCCCTTCAAGGGTTAGCGTCACCCAGCCGTCGGATTGATCAGTCACGGCGGCAGGCATGCCCGCAGGCGGCACGCCGCCCAGCAGAAAGGCCTGCTCCCGCCCTGTCCAGACGATGCGCAGGCCTGCCTTTTCCAGCCAGGTGTTCGGCTTTGGAAAGGCCAGCCCGATCTCTTTCAGCGCCTTGCTCACAGCCTTTTCCTGGCCCGGATAGGGCTGGATCGAATGTGTCTCCAACATCGGTGCCTCGGTCAGAACGATCTGGCCCAGGTTCAGCGGCATTGTGCCAAGGGCGGGTTTTGCGATGAGATCAGGCACGAAGCTTCTCCCCGGTCGGGTCGTGGAAGACAGGATCGGTCACAAGGCAAAGGACATCGACCCCGCGCAGACGGTCCACAAGCCGGATGGTCTCTCCCTGACGCGCGCGGCCATTGCGCAGGAAGCCGAGCGCCAGAAAGCTGCCCAGCGTCGGAGAGTAGCCAACAGACGTCACATAGCCCGATGAATTTTCCCGCGTCAGATCAGCCCCTTGCGCAAAGAGATGCGCACCGGCGGTCAGCGCGCTGTCTGTCAGCGGCTTCAACCCGACGAGCTGCTCGCGCTCAGGCCCGGTCATCCCCGGGCGCGCGGCCGCGGCCTTGCCGATGCAGTCCTTCTTCGGGCTGATCATCTTGTCCATCCCGATGTCAAAGGCGGTGGTGCGGCCGTGAATCTCGGCATGGGTGATGAAGCCCTTTTCGATGCGAAGCACGTTCAGCGCCTCCATGCCGTAAAGCCCGCCCCCCATGGTTTCAGCGCGGGCCGTCAAGTCACGGAAAAGCGCCTCGCCAAAGCGCGTAGGCACGGCAATCTCGTAGCCTTCCTCACCAGAGAACGAGATGCGAAACAATCGGCCAGCGACACCTTGAATGGTGACATCCATGCAGCCCATGAAGGGCAGCCCGGGCGTGTGCCCGAGCGCACTGGCGATCAAGTCGCGGGCGACAGGCCCCGCAACCGCAAATTGCGCCCATGCCTCTGTCACGCTGATGAACCGAACATCCCATCCGGCACAAAAGGCCTGCTGGACGAAATCGAGATGCCGCATCACCAGCCCGGCTGCGGCGGTGGTGGTGGTCATCAGCCAGTGGTCTTCTGCCAACCGCGCCGTGGTGCCGTCATCCAGCACATGCCCGTCTTCGCGCAGCATCAGCCCATAGCGTGCCCGGCCGACGGGAAGGGTCGAAAAGGTATTCGTATAGACCAGGTCCAGAAAACGGCCCGCGTCCTTGCCCTGAATATCGATCTTGCCCAGCGTCGACACATCGGTCACCCCGACGCTGCTGCGTACCATCACCACCTCGCGGTCACAGGCCTGCCGCCATGTCGTCTCGCCCGGCTTGGGAAAGTAGCCGGGACGGTACCAGAGACCGGCCTCGATCATCGGGGCCCCGCGGTCGCGGCTGGCCTGATCCGAGGTCAGGAACCTTTGCGGGGCAAACCCCTCGGCCCGTCCCCCTGCCCCCATCGCGGCGATGGAGACGGGCGTATAGGGCGGCCGGAATGTCGTGGTGCCGGTTTCGGCAATGCCCCGGCCCGTGGCATCGGCCAGCACCGCAAGTGCCGCGACATTCGAATTCTTTCCCTGATCGGGCGCCATGCCTTGGGTGGTGTAGCGCTTCATGTGCTCGACCGAGCGGTAGCCCTCCTGAGCGGAAAGCGCCACATCCTTGACCGTGACGTCATTGGCAAAATCAAGCCAGGCCCGCTTTCGGCCGGGGACCGCCCAAAGCGGAGACAGGCGGTAGGGGGCATCCTCGGCAGCAGGCAAGGCGACCTCTGGCACTGTCATCCCCAGCGCGGCCAGGCTCTGCGCCGCGGCCGCAAGGCCCGCGGCAAGGCAGCCGTGGGTTGAAAAGCTGCCATTTGCCGCCCCGGCCGCCACCATCCCCGGAACCGCCCCCTCCGAGGGCACGAAAGCCGCAAGATCATCAGACCAGCGCGGCCGGCCGTTCAGGTGGCAGGTCAGATGCACCGACGGATTCCAGCCCCCGGACAGGCCAAGGCAATCGGTCGCAATCCGGAATTCACCCGCCCCCTTGCGCACGGTGATCTCGGTCAGCCCGTGGCGGCCTTTGGCATCAATGACCACGGCCCCCTTGTGGACCGTGGTGCCCGGTTCATCCGGGGCATCTTCACGACTGTCGATGATCGCGCTGACCGTCAGGCCTGCCGCCATCAACCCCCGTGCGGTCTGCCGCGCGCCGTCATTGTTGGCAAAGAGCGTGATCGCCTTTCCCGGCACAACGCCATAGCGGTTGAGATAGGCCGACAGCGCCCCTGCCATCATGATGCCGGGCCGGTCGTTGTTCTGAAAGGCTATCGGCCGCTCCAGCGCGCCGGCAGCCAGGATCGACCGGCGCGCGACGATGCGCCAGAAACATTCGCGCGGCAGGTTCGGACGCGGCCGCCGGTGCAGCCCCACCCGTTCCAGCGCACCAAAAGTGCCGTCATCATAGGCGCCCGTCACCGTCGTGCGCGTCATCACACGCACATTCGGCAGGCTCTCCAGCTCCGCCAGCACCTCGCCCAGCCATGCCGGGGCATCGCCATCCGACAAAAGCCGTCCGCCCGGCTCGGCACCCTCATCGGCAAGGATGACATCCGCCCCTGCCCGTCCGGCGGCCAGGGCAGCCATCAGCCCCGCAGGCCCCGACCCGATCACCAGAAGATCGCAATGTGCCCAGGCCTTTTCATAAACCCCTTCGTCATGCCGTCCGGAAAGCCGGCCAAGACCAGCCGCTCGTCGGATCATCGGCTCGTAAAGCCCTTCCCAGAAGCGGCGTGGCCACATGAAGGTCTTGTAGTAGAATCCAGCCGAAAAGAAGGGCGCCGCAAGATCGTTGACCGCCATCAGATCCAGCCCGAGAGAAGGCCAGCGGTTCTGGCTGCGGGCAACCAGACCTTCAAAGACTTCCTGCACCGTTGCGCGGGTATTCGGCGTGACATTGGCCGGGCCGACGATCTCGACCAAGGCATTCGGCTCTTCCGACCCGGCCGTCAGAATGCCACGCGGGCGGTGATACTTGAAACTGCGCCCGACCAGCCGAACATCATTCGCAATCAACGCCGAGGCCAAAGTGTCACCGCGATAGGCTGGATAGGCCTTGCCGTCGAAGGTAAAGGTGACAGGGCGTGTACGATCGATCCGCCCCTTGCCATCGATCCTCATTTCGTCCCCCCAGCCACGGCTTCCACGGCAAGGATTTCATGCGTGACCGTGTTCCGCGTCACTTTCAGCCAGGCCGTACAGCCCTGCTCGTGATACCACAGATCCTGCGTGACCCCGGCCGGGTTGTCCCGCAAATGAAGGTAGCTGTCCCAAGCATCGGGCGCCGCCTCTGGCCCGGGACGGTTCAGGTACTCGGACGCGCCATAATAGTAGAATTCCCGCCTGTCGCGCGGGCCACAATGGGGACAGGTCAGTCGCATCGGGCGCGGCCTTTCTGGGCGGCTGCGGAGGCAAGGGGCGCTGCCCCTCGGCCTGCGGCCTCACCCCGGAGTATTTGGAAAAGGTGCATGCCCAGACAAAGGGCACGGGTCTTGCACCTTTTTGAAATACTCCCGCCGGAGGCGTCCGAAGGTTGGGCTGGGTGCAGGCGATCGGGCATTTTGGACATCGTTGGTGCCGGTTTTTGAGCAGGTTCAGTGCAGATTATGCTGGCTGCCGGTCCCTTCCTCATCGAGGAGGTGGCCGGTGGCAAAACGGTTCAGGCGGAAGCGGCGGGCAACTTCGTGGCTTTCGCCGGTGGCCATCAGGTGGGCCATGCACCAACCCGAGGCGGGGACGGCCTTGAAGCCGCCGTAGTTCCAACCGCAATCGATATATAGGCCGTCAACCGGGGTCTTGTCGATGATGGGCGAGCCATCGGGCGACATGTCCATGATCCCCCCCCAGGATCGCAGCACGCGGGCGCGTCCGATCATTGGCATCAATGTCATGCCCGCTTCCATCACATGTTCGACCATCGGCAAATTGCCCCGAGCGGCATAGGAGGCGTAGAAATCAAGGTCGCCGCCGAAGACGAGGCCGCCCTTGTCGGACTGGCTGATGTAAAAGTGCCCCATGCCGAAGCTGATGACATGGTCGATCACAGGCTTAAGCCCTTCGGTAACAAAGGCTTGCAGGATGTGGCTTTCGATGGGCAGGCGCAGGCCGGCCATCGCGGCTACCTGACTGGATCGGCCGGCGACGACGATCCCGACCTTCTTGGCCCGGATCGCGCCGCGCGTGGTTTGCACACCGGTGACACGGCCGTTCTGGACGTCAATTCCCGTAACTTCGCAATTCTGGATCAGGTCGACACCGCGCTTGTCGGCGGCGCGGGCATAGCCCCAGGCCACGGCGTCGTGCCGCGCGGTGCCGCCGCGCGGGTGCAGCAGCCCCCCGTAAATGGGAAAGCGCGTGTTGTCGAAATCGAGATAGGGCAGCAGATCGCGCACGCCGTCCCGGTCCAGCAGGATGGCATCGTCGCCCTGATTGATCATCGCATTTCCGCGCCGGGCAAAGGCGTCTCTCTGGCCATCGGAATGGAAAAGGTTGATCAGCCCTCGCTGCGAATGCATCACATTGTAGTTCAGTTCCAGTTCCAGCTTTTCCCAAAGCTTCAGCGAATGGCTGTAGAATTCGGAATTTCCCGGCAGAAAGTAGTTTGCCCGCACGATTGTGGTGTTGCGCCCGATGTTGCCCGAGCCGAGGTAGCCCTTTTCCAGCACGGCCACATTCGTCAGCCCGTGGTTTCGCGCCAGATAATAGGCGGTGGAAAGACCATGGCCGCCGCCGCCGATGATGATCGCATCGTATTCGGCCTTAGGGGCCGGGTCGCGCCAGGCTGGTCGCCAGCCCCTGTTGCCGAAAAGGCCCTCGGTAATCACCCTGAGACCGGAGTAGCGCATTGCAGACGTCCTTCCCTGACCCGCGGATCAAATCGGGTCGGCGCCGAAGATGCAAGACTGCGCGCAGGATGCCTGCGCCACCAGCGACAAATACATGTCGCAATTGGCGGCACAGCCCTGACGGCCCGCGCTGTGCACAGGGCCCGCAACAGGCGCACGGGTAAGGTCGGGGCCTGCCGCAGACCCCGCCCCCTTCACCAGCGCATCCCGCGTCAGAGGCCCTTTGACCGGTAGGTCTGCGCCACCCGGCTGATCGATACGATATAGGCCGCGGTGCGCAGGTCATCGACATCGTCCCGCCCGTGCCAAACCTCTCGCATCGACTGATAAGCCGTGCGCATCGTGTCATCGAGGCCCGAGCGGACAAGGGCCAATTCGTCAGACCCGGTCAGGAAACGTTCCTTGAAATCTTCAGCCAGTGTCCAGCCCAGCCCCTTGTCCGACGACAACCGCTCAAGCTCTTCCACCAGAAGGCGGCTGCGCGCCTCTTCGGCGCGGCGCTGCATGCGGCCGAAGCGGATGTGGCTAAGGTTCTTGACCCATTCAAAATAGGACACAGTCACGCCGCCGGCATTTGCATACATGTCAGGAATGATCACGGTTCCCTTGTCGCGCAGCACTTCGTCTGCGCC
>JALQTL010000312.1 GCA_023260935.1 Paracoccaceae bacterium | reverse complement strand
CCTGAAACAGCTTTTGCCCGAACAGAACCTGAGCGCCGATCCGGCGCGTATGGTGCGGGAATGGCACAGCTTGGCGGACGGGCGGGAATGACCCTTCGGAAACGGCTTTTCGATCTGGTCTTGGCTCTGGTCCTTGCGGTGCTGCTGGCCGTGCCTTTTCTGATCCTCGTGCTGGTGCTGCTGGTGATCGAGGGGCGCCCGATCTTTTACGTCGCGGAACGGATGAAGGGCGTGGATCAGCCGTTTCCGCTGTGGAAGCTGCGCACGATGAAGGTGGTCAACGGGGATAACAGCGACGTGTCGGGGGCCGACAAGTCGAACCGCATCACGAAAGTCGGGCGCTTCCTGCGGCGCGCGCGGCTGGACGAGATTCCGCAACTGTGGAACGTCATCCGCGGCGACATGAGCTTTGTCGGGCCGCGCCCGCCCTTGCGCCAGTATGTCGAACGCTTCCCCGATCTGTACGCCCGTGTCCTTGTCTGCCGTCCGGGCATCACCGGGCTGGCGACACTTCATTTTCATGCCCATGAAGATTACCTTCTGCGGTCCTGCACCAGCGCGCAGCAGACGGATCAGGTCTATTCCCGCCGCTGCGTTCCGCGAAAGGCGCGGCTTGACCTGATTTATCGCAAGCGGCGCAATATTTGCCTTGATGTCAAAATTCTGCTCAAGACTGCGGCACGCGTTTTGCGGCGCAAGTCCGCCGGCGGGGTTGATCGCTCATAGGTTGAGCATGGAATTGGCGTCATCTATCGTCTAGCATCGGGTGAGAGGGTCATCCACCCAAATGGCCAGATAAGGGGTTTCCCGGGTTGAGAACCAGGATTTCAGCTATTTTGCTGGGTGCCGTCGGCCGGCTGTCGCGTACCCAAAAGCAATATATTCTTCTTGTCATCGACAGCGTTCTGGCGCCGCTGTCGCTGCTGGTGGCGATGCTGATCGTCGAACCCGGCCTGTTGTCATCTGATCTGCTGGTCACCTTCATGCCCGGCGCCCTGCTGGTGACAGCGGTGGCGGTTGTCGGGTCTGTGGTTCTGGGCATGCACAGAATCCAGCTGAAATCCTACGAGGCGATTGCCGCGATGAAATCGGGGCTGATCGCGCTGCTGTGCGGGGCAGCTGTCTTTGGCATCTGGAAGGCGGGCGGCATTGCGCTGACTGCCGCCGGGATCGTGCTTTTCGTGCTGATCTTCACGCTTTCTGCCATCGTGGCGCGGTTCATGATGCATCAGGTGCTGCTTGGCATCTTGTCGCTGGGACAGGTGCGGCAGAACGTCATCATCTATGGCGCGGGCAGCACCGGGGCGCAGTTGGCCAGTGCCCTGCGGTCGGATGAGAAGGTTCGTGTCGTCGCGTTCATCGACGATAATCCCAACCTGCGCGGGCTGACGGTGCAGGGGTTGCGGGTGCGCGATTCCAGCCAGCTTGACCGCCTTGTGGCGCAGCATGATGTGCATCGCATCCTGCTGGCGCTTCCCTCGGCCCCGCTGGCGCGGCAAGCCACGCTGACCAGGTCCTTGCTGGCACGCGGGCTGGAAGTTCAGGCGCTGCCGTCCTTTGCCCAGCTTGTCGGCACCGAAACCATCGCCGATACGCTGCACAGCGTGGCCCCGGGCGATTTTCTGGGCCGCGCCCCGGTCGATGACCTGCAACCCGAGGCCGACCTTGCCTATCACGGTAAATCCGTTCTGGTCACGGGGGCAGGTGGATCGGTCGGGTCCGAACTCTGCCGTCAGCTCTTGCGCTATCGCCCGGCGCGGATCGTGCTGTTCGAGGTCAGCGAACTTGCGCTTTACACCATCCAGAACGACCTGATCTCTCGCCCCGGGGCCGAGGGGATAGAGATTGTTCCCGTGCTGGGATCGGTGACGGAATCGCGGCTGATCCGGGCGGTTTGCGGCCAGAATGCCGTCAACGTCGTGCTGCATGCGGCTGCCTACAAGCATGTTCCGCTGGTCGAGGCGAACCCCGTTGCCGGCATTGTCAACAATGTCTTCGGCACCCGCACGACAGCCGAGGCGGCGATGGATATGGGCGTGGAACGCTTCATCATGATTTCGACCGACAAGGCGGTTCGCCCTACCAATGTGATGGGCGCGACAAAGCGCATGGCCGAACTGGTGGTGCAGGATCTTGCCCAGCGGTCGGATGGCACCGATTTCACCATTGTACGCTTTGGCAATGTGCTGGGCAGCTCTGGTTCCGTCATCCCGTTGTTCAAGGCACAGATCGCACGCGGGGGGCCCATCACCCTGACCCATGAAGACGTGACGCGCTATTTCATGACCATCGAGGAGGCGGCCAATCTGGTGCTGATCGCGGGCAGCTTGCCCAAATCGCGCGATGACTATCAGGGCGACCTGCTGGTGCTGGACATGGGAGAGCCGATCCGTATCCGCGATCTTGCCCGCCGGATGATTGCCGCCGCCGGGCTGGAGGAGCGCAGTGCCGAAAACCCCGGGGGCGATATCGAAATATCGGTGATCGGGTTGCGACCCGGCGAAAAGCTGCATGAGGAATTGCTGATCGAACCGGGAATGCTGACGACGCCGCATGAAAAGATCCAGCGCGCACGGGAAAGGGCACTGCCCGCATCCGTGATGGCCGAAGTGTTGCGCGATCTGCGGGGGGCTGTCTCTGTGGGTGATGCCGAGGCGGCAAGGGCGATCATGGAGCAGCATGTCGAGGGCTTTGCCGCAGCACAGCCAGCCGCCCGTCGGGCCACTGCTGCCGAATGATGGCCCGATTGGCGAAAGTGCATCATTTTAGCGCTTTTGCGTTCGGCAAGATTGTTTCTGACCGTGCAACCCGTATCCTGTTGCGAAAAGCAAGAAGGCAGATGACGATGACGGGCAGGCCGACATGGCAAATTCTGGCAGGAACGGTATCTGCCCTTGCGGCGATTGGCGTGGGTGTCGGCTTTGCCGTGGCGCAAGATCGGCCCAGCCTGAACCTTTATGGTGCGACCGGTCTGATCGACATGCCGTCGGCGGAATCGCAGCCTGATGGCACGCTGAGTGCGTCATTCTCGCGCTTCGGGCCGATCAGCCGCACAACCTTGTCTTTTCAACTTTCGCCGCGGATTTCGGGCAGCTTCCGCTACAGCGGTGTCCGGGACTGGAACAGCTTTTGCCCGGCCTGCCCGGGTGGTGCCTTTGAAACCTATTACGACCGTTCTTTTGATCTGCGCTATCAGATCCTTGAAGAAACCGATCGTCTGCCGGCGCTTGCCATCGGGTTGCAGGATTTCGTGGGTACCGGCCTGCTGGCGGGTGAATATCTGGTGGCCACCAAGAACTTGACCCCGAACCTGAAGGTCACCGGCGGTCTTGGCTGGGGGCGGCTGGGAAGCTATGGCGCCATCGGCAGCCCCTTTGGTGACCGCCCGCCGCTGGTGGTGGGGGCGGGGGGGAAGTTCGATGCCGGCCAGTGGTTCCGCGGCCCGGCGGCCCCCTTTGCCGGGATCGAATGGAAGATCGACAGGGACTGGACGCTGAAGGCCGAATATTCGTCGGATGACTATGCCGAAGAAGCCGGCCTGCGCCGCACCTTCCAGCGTTCCAGCCCCTTCAACTTCGGCCTTGAATACCAGCGCAACGATTACTTCCGCTTTGGCGCCTATTACATGTATGGCAGCGAAGTCGGGGTGGCTGCCCACTTCTTCCTGAACCCCAAGCAACGCCCCGGCATCGGCATTCAGGATGGCGCACCGGATGTGATAAAGCCCCGTCCGTCACGGACGGCGGCCCCCGAGGCCTATGATGCGGGCTGGGTCGAACAGCCCGGCGTGGCCGATATCCTGATCAAGAACCTGAACAAGCGGCTGACCGTGGACGGTATTCACGCGGCCGGCATCCGCTTTACCGGCAGCACAGCCACGGTGACGGCGGAAAACAACCGCTATGATGCCGAAGCGCAGTTCATCGGCCGGGTGGCGCGGGCGATGTCGAACGTGATGCCGGCCAGCGTCGAGACGTTCGAGATCATTCCGCTGGTCAACGGCATTCCCGCCTCGCGCGTGCTGATCCGCCGTTCGGTGCTGGAGCAGTCTGAAATGGCAGCCAATGCCACCGAGGCGGTACGCGCCCAGACCCGGATCGCAGAGGCCGGGCCCCTGCGCGGCACCGGGCTGACGTATGACCCGGATCTTTACCCCAAGTTCAACTGGGGGCTTTCGCCCTATGTCCTGACCTCTTTCTTCGATCCCGATCACCCCTTGCGGGCCGATCTGGGCGCCCGTCTGTCGGCCCGTTTCGAACCCCTGCCGGGGGTTGTGGTTTCGGGGGCTGTTACGAAGGCTATCGTGGGCAATCTGTCAGACAGCACGCGGGTATCGGATTCCGTGCTGCCGCGGGTGCGATCTGAATCCAACCTCTACGACCGAGAGGGCGACCCCGCGCTGGAGCATCTGACGGCCGCCGTCTATTTCCGGCCTGCGCCGCAACTTTATGGCCGGGTCACGGCGGGCTATCTGGAACGAATGTTTGCCGGTGTTTCGGTCGAGGTGCTGTGGAAGAGGGTGGACAGCCCCTTTGCTCTTGGGGCCGAGGTGAACTATGCCCGCCAGCGCGATTACGATCAGGGCTTTGGCTTGCGCGATTACGATGTGATCACGGGGCATGTGTCGGGCTACTACGATTTCGGCCAAGGCTATAACGCGCAGCTTGATGTCGGGCGCTATCTGGCCGGGGATATGGGTGCCACGCTGACCCTGCGCCGCAAATTCGCAACCGGGTGGGAAGTCGGCGTTTTTGCCACCCTTACAGACGTGTCATTCGACGACTTCGGCGAAGGATCGTTCGACAAGGGGATCACCTTGAAAATTCCGGTGACATGGGGACTTGGAACACCCAGCAAGCGCAACCTCAGCGCCACGATCCGGCCAGTCCTGCGCGATGGCGGCGCCCGGTTGAACGTGCAAGACCGGCTTTACGAGACGATCCGCAATTACGATGAAGCGGGGATTGATGCGCAATGGGGAAGGTTCTGGAAATGACCCTTCGCCAAAGCATCATTTTCTGTGCGGTGGCGGCCCTGCTGGCGGCCTGTGGGACGGAAAAACAGGCCGATCCGCTGACTGGCGGGGTTAAGGCGATCATGGCCCCGCTGGGGCAGGCGCTTGGCGGCAAGCGCGGGCCCGCCCCCACCGTGCCGCGGACCAATCTGGAACAGCTTGGCGTGCCCGTTACTGTGGGCGAAATCGCGGCGACGCATACGAAGTTCTATATCGTCCCGATCGCGCAGACCGGATCGGTGGAAACCTGGTCCACGTCAGATGACATCACGGCCACGTTCCGCGACGGGGTTCTTGCGGCCACCCGCGGTTTGCGGGCTGATCTGATGGAATCGGCCACGCCTTCCGCCGCTCGTCTGCGGTCTGGCAGCGGAACGACGGTCCGGCAGTATGGTGTGCTGGATGGCGGGGACCGATTGGTGCGGTTCAATTATACATGTCAGCTTTCTAATCTGGGGACAGAGACGATTTCTGTGCTTGGCCGGCAACACCTGACACATCATGTGGCGGAAAGCTGCCAAGGCAGCGGTCCACCCTTCACGAATGACTACTGGTTTGAAAGTTCTGGAAAAATCAGGAAGTCGAGTGAGGTGATGTTCCCCGGATTGGCGCAAGTCTTACTATCTCGGGTTGTTGACAAATAGCGGGTCTTGGGCGCTAATCTGAAGTGATCCAAAGCCGCGTTGCGGTTACATCCACCGCCATGGAGAGTGAAATGAAAAAGATTGCGCTGATCGCAACCACCGCCGTGCTGATGTCGACCGCAGCTTTTGCGGGTGGCCCGGTTGTCATCGAAGATGAACCCTCGCCCGTCGTTCTGGCCCCGGCAACCTCGGGCAACGGTGCCCTGATCGCTGGCGCCATTGCCGTTCTGGTCGTCGCGGCTGCTGCTGGCGGTTCGTCCAGCTCGACCACGGCCCCCGCTTTCTGATCTTCCGAAAGCGTCCTTTCGGAAGATGAAGGGGCCTTCCGGGGCCCCTTTATTCATTCGGCCTTGCGCCGGGCCGGGGGATGGCCTATGTAACTGCCAACAGCGGTTCCGGCGTCCACACCCGGAACGACCGAAAAGCGTAACGGGCCGCTGGCCCGTTTTTTGTTTCCTGGATCCCATGACCGACCTGATCGCCAAAACTGCCATTGACCGCCGACTTGCCGAGATTGTCACCCCCGTGATCGAGGGGCTGGGCTTCGAACTGGTGCGCGTGCGTCTGATGGGCGGCAAGACGCGGGTGCTGCAGATCATGGCTGACCGCCCCGAAGGTGGGATCGAAGTTGACGAATGCGCGCGCATCTCGACCGCCGTTTCCGCGGTTCTTGATGTCGAAGATCCGATTGATGATCAGTATGTTCTGGAAGTCTCTTCCCCGGGCATCGACCGGCCGCTGACCCGGCTGAAGGATTTCGAGATGTGGAAGGGCTGGGAAGCCCGGCTTGAGACGAGCGAGCTGATCGACGGCCGGCGCCGGTTCAAGGGCACGCTGGCCGGGGCTGAGGATGACGAGGTTCTGATCGAGATCGAAGAGGCGGGGGAAACCCTGACCATCGGCCTGCGGTTCGACTGGCTGTCCGACGCCAAGCTGATTTTGACCGATGAGTTGATTGCCGAAATGCTGCGCCAGAAAAGGCCAGCGGCAATTTCGACGATTCG
>JALQTL010000064.1 GCA_023260935.1 Paracoccaceae bacterium | reverse complement strand
GCACGATCGACCGCCCGAGGGCCACCCGCTGCCGCTGCCCGCCCGACAGCGCCTTGGGCAAGCGGTCAAGATAGGGTTCCAGTTGCAGGATCTTCGCGGCCTTGGCCACGGCCTTTTCAATCTCTTCGGGCGATTTCTTCGCGATCTTCAGCGCAAAGCTCATGTTGTCGCGCACCGTCATGTGCGGATAAAGCGCGTAAGACTGGAACACCATGGCAATGCCGCGCTGCGCGGGCGGCACGTCGTTCATCCTCTCGCCGTCGATGGTGAAATCGCCGCCCGTGATCCGCTCCAGCCCCGCGATCATCCGCAGCAGGGTGGACTTCCCGCAGCCCGAGGGGCCGACAAAGACGATCAGCTCCCCCGTCTTGATGTCAAGGTTGATGTTCGACAGAACCTTCACCTCGCCATAGGCTTTTTCAACATTGGTCAGTTTGAGTTCGGCCATCTTTCTGGTCCCCTCCCTTAGTCCTGCTGCATCAGGCAAAAGCCCCAGGGGCCAAGCGTGACCTCGCCCTGGACGGCCGCAACCGCGCCAAGTTCCTGTCCCACGGGCACCCAAGCGCCTTCGGGCAGCCGTGTGGAAACCTCTCCCTCGCCCAGATTGAAGGCGCAGAAAATGCGACCCTCTCCCGCCGCTTCCCCAGAGCGCAGGAACACCGCAAGATCGCCTTCGGCGCGCACCTCCTCCATCGCGCCATGGCGCAGCACGCCATGCGCGCGGCGGAAGGCAAGCGCCCGCCGGTAATGGTTCAGCATGCTGGCCGGATCGCCATCCTGCACGCCAACCGCCCGGCCCAGATGCGGCGCCGTCACCGGCAGCCACGGCTTGCCGGTGGAAAACCCGCCGCTTTCGTTATCCGATTGCCAGACCATTGGCGTGCGGCAGCCATCGCGGCCCTTGAACTCGGGCCAGAACTCGATGCCATAGGGGTCTTGCAGGTCTTCGAAGGCAATGTCCGCCTCGGGCAGTGCCAGTTCCTCGCCCTGATAGAGGCAGAGCGACCCGCGCAGGCAAACCAGAAGCGCGGTATAGCTGCGCGCCGCCTGATCCGACAGACCCCAGCGGGTGACGTGGCGCACGACATCGTGGTTGGAATAGGCCCAGCAGGGCCAGGCGTCGGGCGCCACCGCCATCATCCGCTCAAACGTCTGCGCCAGAAGCCCCGCCGTCAGCCGGGCCGGCTGCAACATTTCGAACGGGTAGCACATCTGCACCTTGTCGCCGCCGCTGGTATATTCGGCCATGATCTCGAGCCCCCGCTGGGCATCGCCCACCTCGCCCACGGCCGCGGCGTTGAACGGGTTCAGAACGGCACGAAACTTCTTCAGGAATTCAAGGTTTTCCGGCTGGTTCTTGTCAAACAGATGTAGCTGGTGGTTATAAGGGTTGACCGAAGGCGCAATGGTATTGTTGCGCAATTCGGGCGGCAGGGGCGGGTTGTCGCGCAGGTATTTGTCGGCAATGTAGAAGTTGATCGTATCCAGCCGAAAGCCGTTGACCCCGCGCGCCAGCCAGAAGCGCGCCACATCCAGCAGCGCCTCTTGCACCGCATCGCAGTGAAAGTTCAGATCGGGCTGGCTGGTCAGGAAATTGTGCAGGTAATATTGCTCGCGCCGGGCATCCCACTGCCAGGCGCTGCCGCCAAAGATCGACAGCCAGTTGTTCGGCGGCGTGCCGTCGCCCTTTGCGTCGGCCCAGACATACCAATCCGCCCGCGGGTTGGTGCGGCTTGCCCGACTTTCGCGGAACCACGGGTGCTGATCGCTGGTGTGCGACAACACCAGATCAATCATCACCTTCAGCCCCAGCCCCTGCGCCCGCGCCACCAGCGCGTCGAAATCGGCCAGCGTGCCAAACATCGGGTCAACGTCGCAATAATCGCTGACGTCATAGCCGAAGTCCTTCATCGGAGAGGTGAAGAAAGGGCTGATCCAGATCGCATCCGCGCCAAGGCTGGCGATATGGTCAAGCCGTTCGGTGATGCCGGCCAGATCACCGACCCCGTCGCCGTTATGGTCCTGAAAGCTGCGCGGATAGATCTGATAGATCACCGCACCGCGCCACCAGTCTGCATCCGGCCCAAGGACCATGCTGTTCTTCCGTTCCATTTTCGTCATGTCCGTCTCACTTCACCGAGCCTGCAAGAAGCCCGCGCACGAGGTATTTCTGCATCGCGAAGAACACCAGGATCGGCACCGCGATGGATATGAAGGCCGCAGTGGCAAGGATTTCCCAGTTGCCGCCCCGGGTGCCCAGCAGTTCCACGATCTGCTTGGTCATGACCGTTGTTTCGCCGGTGGAATCGATCAGGAAGACCAGCGCCACCAGAAGATCGTTCCAGGTCCACAGGAACTGGAAGATCGCAAAGCTGGCCAGCGCGGGGAAACTGAGCGGCAGGATGATCTTGACGAAGATCTGGAAATCCGACGCGCCATCCACCTTGGCACATTCGATGATGTCGCGCGGCAGGCCGACCATGTAGTTGCGCAAAAGATAGATCGCCAGCGGCAGGCCAAAGCCGGTATGGGCCAGCCAGACCCCCAGATAGCCCTTGCCGATCCCCACCTCGTTATGCAGCCGCAACAGCGGGATCAGCGCCAGTTGAAGGGGCACCACCAACAACCCCACGATGGCGGCAATCAGCAGCGCGCGGCCGGGAAAATCCATCCATGCCAGCGCATAGGCCGCAAAGGCCGCCACAAGGATGGGGATGATGGTGGCCGGGATCGTCACCGTCAGCGTATTGAAGAACGCTTTTGACATGCCATCCACATTGCGCGGGTCCAGAAGCACGGACCGGTAATTGTCCAGCGTGAATTCCGGCGGGGTTTCGGCGGTGGTAAAGATGCGCGGCAGCCGGGCATCGCCAAAGGCCGTGGGCGAGGTCAGCTCATAATCGCCGTTTTCCTGAAGGGTCAGCTTCCAGCCGTCATCCAGATCGACCGTCCGGCCCGGTTCGAAAGCCTCCGGCTCGCGGCTGGAGGTGCCCCAGGCGCCCACCGTCACCCCCTCGCGCCCGTAAAGATTGCCGCTGATGCGGAACAGCCCGCCCTCTTCGACCGCGTCGCCCGCCACGCGGATGGCGGGGTTCTGGCGTTCCTGCGTGGCCAGCGACGACCACCAGCCCGACGTGGCGATCTGGTCGGCCGTTCGGAAGGACGATACGAACAGCCCCACCGTCGGGAACAGCCACAAGGCCACAAGCAGCGCCATCGAGATATGCACGGCCCATGTCAGGCCCGATTTCCTGCCCACGATGTTATCCATGGCGGGCTCCTTTGCGGTCACGGGCCATCAGCGCATCTCCTTGCGGGCGTTGTAGACGTTCCAGATCAGGATCGGCGTCACCAGCAGCATGATGATCATCGCCGCGGCAGACCCCACGCCCCAGTCATTGGCGCGGAACAGCTTGTCATACATGTAATTGGCCAGAACCTGCGTTTCCCACTGGCCGTTCGACATGGCATAGACGATGTCGAAGACCTTGAGCACCACGATGGTGATCGTGGTCCAGACCACGACGATGGTGCCCATGATCTGCGGCACCTTGATCTGGAAGAATATCTGAAAGGGGTTCGCGCCATCGACAATGGCCGCCTCGATCGTGTCTTCGGGCACGCCGCGCAGCGCGGCCGAAAGGATCACCATGGCAAAGCCGGTCTGGATCCAGATCAGCACGACCATCAGGAAAAAATTGTTCCAGAACGGAATGGTCAGCCATGTCTGCGGCTGGCCATAGGGCAGGTCTGCCCGCACCAGCCCCAGAATGCCCGAAAGCGATTCATAGATAAAAAACGCCGCCACCACCGCCCCCGAAAGGCGCAAGGCGGTAAAGGCGGGCGAAGGTTTGCGGCCCGCACCCAGCAGCGGACGGATCAGAAGAAAGCCGGCAAAGCCCACCCCCGCCGCAAACAACGCGATCAGAAGCACGGGCACGATCTTGAGCAGCAGAACCGACATCGGCCCTCCGTCAAAGGCCAGCCAGACTGCGTTCAGCACCCCAATCTGTTCCTGACCCGCCGGGCGAGTGTCATAGACCAGCTTCCAGATCACCGCGGCGCCGACAAAGGAAATGGCCATCGGCATGAAGATCAGCGACTTCGCCAGATTGCCCCAGCGGATGCGGTCGGAAAGCTGGGCTGCCAGAAGCCCGAAGGCGGTGGATGCCGCAGGCACCACGATCAGCCACAAAAGGTTGTTGTGCAGCGCTTCCCAGAACTTGGGTTCGGCGAACATCTTGGTGTAGTTGTCGGCCCCCACAAAGGCAAAGCCGCCGCCCGGCAACCGCTCTGTCAGCGACAGGCGCAGCGTCTCGACCACCGGATAGGCCAGATAAAGGCCAAGCGCCACCAGCGCCGGCGCAAGAAACAGCCAGGGCCGAACCATATTGGCGCGGTTGATGTTGCGCCCGGCATGCGGCCCCTTGGCCGGAAACAGAACCTTGTCCAGAAAGACATTGGAAAAATAGAAATAGCCCACACATCCGCCGACGCCGACAATGATGGTGATCAGGCCCTGAAGCGCAGGATTCATCCCGTGGTCCTCCCCCCGTCTGTTCCCCCCGTGAACGCCCGGTAGACCCGGCCCTTGGTCTTGCAGCGGGTTGGCCACGGGGGCCACCAGCCGGGAAGCAGACCCCCGGGCGCGCAGGCACGCCCGGGGGCTACTGGATCACTCGTCACCTACTTCAACGCGTCCCAGGACGACTGGATGGCGTCAGCCACTTCCTGCGCCGGCTTGCCACCGGCGTAATCGACCATCCCGGTCCAGAAGGTGCCGGCCCCGACACCGCCCGGCATAAGGTCTGACCCGTCGAAGCGGAAGGTATCGGCCCCCAGCAGGATGTCGCCCATCTTCTTCAGCGTAGCATCGCCGTAAAGTTCGGTGTTCACACCCTTGTGCGGCGTCAGGAACCCGGATTGCGCCATCCACACTTCATGCGCCACCGGCACTTTCAGCCAGTCGATGAGGGCGCGCGCGGCCGGGCTGTCCTTGGTGATACCGAACAGCGTGCCCGCCCCCAGCACCGGCTTGCCTAGGTCCTTTTCGGCATAGGCCGGGAAATAGAAGAAGTCGGCATCCACCCCCATCTGGGTGCCTTCGGGGAAGAACGACGGGATGAACGAGGCCTGACGGTGCATCATGCACTGCGGCGGCGAGGTGAACAGACCCTTCGGGCTGTCACGGAAATCGGTCGTGGCAACGGCGCCACGGCCCCCGGCGACGCGGCCATCCTCGATGAACCAGCCGAATTCCTCGATCGCGGCAACAACCTTGGGATCGTTGAACTTCAGCTCATTGCGGACCCAGGCATCGTAATCGGCAGGTGTCTGGGTGCGCAGCATCATGTCTTCGACCCAGTCGGTCGCCGGCCAGCCGGTGGCCCCGCCCGACCCAAGGCCGATGCACCACGGGGTGATGCCATCCGCCACCATCTGATCGGTCAGCGCCTTCAGCTCTTCCATCGTGCCGGGCACTTCATAGCCGGCATCGGCAAAGTTTTCCGGGTTGTACCAGACCAGCGACTTCACATCGACCTTGTAGAAGAACCCGTAAAGCCCCGCCGCGCCATCGGCCCCCGGAAAGGTGGCCAGATCGACCCAGGATTGCCCGGCAGCATAGTTTTCCTTCAACCAGTCGGCATCGGCCGCGGTCAGCGGCGCCACAAAGCCCAGTTTGGCCAAGTCAGCCACCAGCCCCGGCTGCGGGAAGACCGAGATATTGGCCGAAGACCCGGCTTCGGCATCGATCCGCACCTGCTGTTCGAAGCTGTCAGAGCCGACATATTTCACATCCACGCCGGTGGCGGATTCGAAATAGGCCAGCATGGATTCGACAAGTTCCTGATCGGGGCCAAGCCAGGGGCCCGCAATCGTCAGCTCCTGCCCCGCCAGATCGCCATGCGCGGCCTTGAAAGCCTCCAGCGACGCCCAGTTGAACGCCCCCTCGCCCACGGCGAATTTCAGGTCTTGGGCAAAGGCCCCGCCCGCAACCATCGCCAGCGCGGCGACGCTGACGTAAAGACTGGATTTCATGTCAATTCCTCCCGGATTCCCCCCGCCCATCTTGCGGGGCGCTGCCCAATCAGGGTTGCGGGCGATCCCACCTCCAGAATCGACCCCAAACCGCTTTGGATGCGCCACAATCGCCCAAGCCCGCCTTCCTGTCAATCCAAAGCGCCTTCAAACGTGGCAAAACCCGGGCTTTGCAGGGGCGTCCCGCATCTGAAACGATTACGAAAGGCTGCCGTTTACCTTTGACCATCGGCGGGGCACTGGCTAATGTCTTTCAAGTTTGAAACCGGTTTGGGCGCAAAGCACGGCATGAACCTGAAGGAACTCGCCTCGAAACTGGGCCTGTCGCCCACCACCGTCAGCCGCGCGTTGAACGGCTATCCGGAGGTGAACGAAACCACACGCGAACGGGTCATGGCGGCGGCCAAGCGGCACAACTATCGCCCCAACACCCGCGCCATCCGGCTGGCCACGGGCCGGGCCATGGCAGTGGGCCATGTCATTCCGATCGCCACCCGGCACGAGATCGTGAACCCCGTCTTCGCCGATTTCATCGCCGGTGCGGGCGAAACCTACAGCCGCAACGATTATGACATGGTCCTGTCCGTCGTGCCCGACGATCAGGAGGAAGACACCTATCGGGGCCTGAAATCCAAGGGCAATGTCGATGGCGTCATCGTGCATGCCCCCCGGATGAACGATGCGCGCATCGGGCTTTTGCATGAAATCGGCCTGCCCTTCGTGGTGCATGGCCGCGCGACCGGCACCACCCTGCCCTATTCCTGGCTTGACGTGAACAATCGCCGCGCCTTTCGCCGCGCCACCGAATTCCTGCTGGATCTGGGCCATCGCCGGATCGCGCTGGTCAACGGGCTGGAGTTCATGGATTTCGCCATCCGCCGCCGCGCCGGCTATGGCGAAGCCCTTGCCGCGCGCGACATCGCGCTTGACCCCACGATCATGTCCTCGGACGAGATGACAGAGATTGCCGGCTACAAGGCCGCGCGCCGGATGCTGGCCTCTGCCACGCCGCCCACGGCCTTTCTCTGCGCTTCCATGATCTCGGGCATGGGGATGCGCCGCGCGATCGAGGAACGTGGGCTGGCCATGGGGCGCGACATCAGCGTGATCATCCATGACGACGACCTGAGCTACATGAAGAACGGCGAGGATCTGCCGATCTTCACCGCCACCCGATCCTCGGTACGCGAGGCCGGGCGGCAGGCGGCAGAAATGCTGCTGGACCTGATCGCCCATCCCGGTGCGGGCCCGCAGCAGCGCCTCCTTGAAGCCGAACTGATCATCGGCCAATCCACCGCCCCCGCACCAAAGGCCTGAGCCATGACCCTGACCCGCTTCGATTTCCCCGAAGGCTTTGTCTTCGGGGCCGCGACCGCCGCCTATCAGATCGAAGGGTCATCCTTTGGCGGCTGCGGTTCCTGCCACTGGGACAGTTTTGCCGCCACGCCGGGCAATGTGGCGCAAGGCGAAGACGGTACCACGGCCTGCGATCACTATCACCGCTGGCCCGAGGATCTGGACCTGATGCAGGCCGCGCATCTGGATGGCTACCGCTTTTCAACCTCGTGGGCGCGGGTGATGCCTGACGGGGTGACGGTGAACCCCGAGGGCCTCGATTTCTATGACCGGCTGGTCGATGGCATGCTGGCGCGTGGGCTGAAACCGTTTCAGACGCTGTATCATTGGGAAATGCCTTCGGCTTTGGCCGACAGGGGCGGCTGGACGAACCGCGATACCTGCGCCCGCTTTGCAGATTTTTCGGAAACCATCACCCGCCGGCTTGGCGACCGCGTGGCAAGCATCGCCACCATCAACGAACCCTGGTGCGTGGCGTGGCTGTCGCATTTCATCGGCGCCCATGCCCCCGGCCTGCGCGATATCCGCGCCGCCGCGCGGGCGATGCACCATATCCTTCTGGCGCATGGCATGGCGGTGGAACGGCTGCGCGCCATGGGCCAGCCGAACCTTGGCATCGTGCTGAACTTCGACCATGCCACCCCCGCGAGCAACCGGCCCGAGGATGTGCAGGCCGCCGCCCGCTGGGACGGCATCATGAACCGCTGGTTCATCGAAGGCATCACCCGGCAGGCCTATCCGCAGATCGTGCTGGAAGGGCTGGCCCCGCACATGCCGGGCGGCTGGCAGGATGACATGGGGCTGATCGGCCAAAGGCTCGACTGGCTGGGGGTGAACTACTATACGCGCCACCTGCACGCCCATGACCCCGCCCAACCCTGGCCGCATCTGCGCGATGTGCCCGGCCCGCTTCCCAAGACGCAGATGGGATGGGAAATCTACCCCGAAGGATTGCACCATTTCCTGACACGCCTTGCGCGCGACCATGTGGGCGATCTGCCGATCTATGTCACCGAAAACGGCATGGCGAACGCCGATGTGCTGGCAGATGGCGCGGTAAACGATACCATCCGAGAGGATTTCC
Source organism: Paracoccaceae bacterium (assembly GCA_023260935.1). Classification (GTDB taxonomy): domain Bacteria; phylum Pseudomonadota; class Alphaproteobacteria; order Rhodobacterales; family Rhodobacteraceae; genus Pseudotabrizicola. The sequence goes on along the minus strand of JALQTL010000064.1, from coordinate 3,179 downwards.
TGTTTTCGCACCTTGCCGCCACGAAACAGGCCATTGCCGACGGGGCCAATGTGAGGGGCTTTTTCTACTGGTCGCTTCTGGACAATTACGAATGGGCCGAAGGCTATCAGAAGCGGTTCGGCCTGGTGCATGTGGATTACAAGACCTTGGCAAGAACCCCCAAATCCTCCTATCACGCGCTCATGCGGGCGCTGGCCCGGAACGATTGAGGTTCCCATGACACTTGCGATCCTGGCCGATATCGGCGGCACCAATACCCGGGTGGCCCTTGCCCGGGGAACCACGGTGCTGGCCGAGACGATCCGCCGCTTTCCCAATGCCGATTACAAGGCCCGGGGTCAGGATATCGCGCAGATCCTGCGGGACTATCTGGATCAGGCGGGCACCAGCGTCACCGGGGTCTGCGTCGCGGCTGCCGGGCCGGTGCAGGACGGCGTGGCCACGATGACGAACCTTGACTGGGTGATGGATGCGGCAAAGCTGACCCGCGCCACCGGAGCAGCCCACTGCGCGATCCTGAACGACCTTCAGGCGCAGGGTCATGCCCTGGGCCATGTGGCGCCCCAGCATCTGAACCGCATCGTCGACGGCCCCGAAGTGCCGAAGGGGGCGATGCTGGTGGTGGGGCTGGGCACCGGGGTGAACGCAGCCCCCGTGCATGGCACCGGCCCGTCACGCATTGTCGCGCCGTCGGAATGCGGCCATGTCAACATGCCCGTTCGCAGCGAGGAAGACCTGGCACTGATGCGCTTCATCGAACGCCTGTTGACCTCGCGCAATGAAGTTGCCCATTGCGGCGTGGAAGAGGTGCTGTCGGGCCGTGGCCTTGCCAATCTTCACGCCTTTGCCGCGTCCGAGGCCGGCCAGACCGGCACCGCCACCTCGGCCGAGGTGCTGGCGGCACTGGGCCGGGGCGATGCCGTCGCGCTTCATGCCGCCCGGCTTTATACCGCCATTCTGGCGCAGACGCTGGCCGATCTGGCACTGGTTCACCTGCCCTATGGCGGTATCTTCCTGATCGGCGGCATGGCCCGCGCCATGACCCCGCATTTCGCCGCCAACGGTCTTGGCCGGATCTTCCGCGAACACCGCCGGGTCGATCTTTTGTGCCATCATTTCCCGATCACCGTGGTGGAAGATGACTTCGCCGCCCTGACGGGCTGCGCGGCCTTTCTGCACGCCCAGACCGGCGACCGGGCCTAACCCGGCAGGCGTTCCTTCAGGAATTGCAGCGTGACGCCCAGACCATCGGGCGCGATGCCATGGCCGGTGCCCTGCATCACATGGCCATAGGTTTCAAACCCCGCCGCCAGCAGCGCATTGCCGGCAAGGCTCATGTCCTGAAACGGCACCACCGGGTCTTGATCGCCATGGACCAGCAGCACCGGCGGCTTGACCACAGCCTCTTCCTCCAGCACCTCGGGCTGCAAGAGCCGGCCTGAAATGGCAACCACCCCGGCAAGTGCCACTGCCCGGCGCGGCGCGATGTGCAGGCTCATCATCGCGCCTTGCGAAAACCCTACCAGCGCCAGAGCTGCGGGCGGCAGGCCTTCTTCCGCCAGAAGCCCGTCCAGAAAGCCGTTCAGATCACTGGCGGCGGCCAGAAGGCCCTGACGCGCGGCTTCCTCGCTGGAACCATCCAGCCAGGGGATCGGGAACCACTGCCGCCCCATCGGATTGCCGGCGCAGGGTTCGGGGGCATCGGGGGCGTAAAAGGCGGTGTCGGGCAGATGTGGCGCCAGCGGATCGGCCAGCCCCAGAAGATCGGCCCCGTCCGCGCCATAGCCATGCACGAAGACCACGATGCTTTTCGCCCGGCCCCTTGCAGCCCCACGGCGTTCCGATTGCAATGCCCGCATCAGCGTATTCCTTCCCGTTGCCTTGCCACCCGGTAGTAGGCCCAGAGCGCGCGCGCCGCAACCGCCCGCCACGGCCGCCACGCCTCGGCCTGCATGCGCAGCACCTTTTCCGAAGGGCGTTCGGGCAGATCATAGAGCAGCCGCGCCGCCTCTTGCAGCGCCAGATCGGCCGGGGCAAAGACATCGGCCCGGCCAAGCGCGAACATGAGGTAGATCTCGGCCGTCCAGCGCCCGATGCCCGGCACCGCCACCAGATGCGCCACCGCCGCCTCCTCTGGCATCGACCGAAGCGCCCCGAAATCCACCGAAGACGCGGCAAGCGCCTGCGCATAGCGCGCCTTTTGCCGCGACAGGCCCGCACCGCGCAACGCATCATCGGATGCCGCCGCCACGGCCTCACGCGCGGTCAGCCCCGCCGCCTGAAGCCGCGCCCAGATGGCATTGGCCGAAGCGACCGAGACCTGCTGGCTGACAATGGCGGAAAACAGCGTCTCGAACCCGTCGGCCTGCCGACGCAGGGGCAAGGGTCCGGTCAGGCTCAGGGCATGGGCCATGCGCGGGCAGGACCGGGCCAGCCATTCAGCCCCTTCGGCCACATCCGCCGCCGTTTCGATGATCCGCCCGACCATGCCTTCCCCCCACCCCGAGGCCACCGCTGGCCGCAGACATATTCCATTTCGTGAAACAAAGCCGCTTGTCAGCGCCCGCGGATACGCCTACCGCTTGGCGCATCATGACTGATACAGACGCCACCGCCCGCCGCAATGTCTATGTGCTCGTCGCCGCTCAGGCGATCCTTGGCGCACAGATGCCCATGATCTTCACCATCGCCGGGCTTGCCGGGCAGTCGCTGGCCCCCAACGCCTGCTGGGCCACCCTGCCGATCAGCTTTACGGTGATCGGGTCGATGCTGACGGCCACGCCGATTTCCGCCTTCATGCAGAAATACGGCCGCCGCGCGGGCTTTGTGGCGGGGGCGCTTGGCGGCGCGCTTGGGGCCGGGATCGGCGCCTACGGGCTCTACATCCAAAGCTTCTGGGTTTTCGTGCTCGGCGCGCTGTTCACCGGCATCTACATGAGCGCTCAGGGCTTTTACCGCTTTGCCGCAGCCGATACCGCATCGGACGCCTTCCGCCCCAAGGCGATCTCATGGGTGATGGCGGGGGGCCTATTGTCGGCGGTTCTGGGCCCGCAGCTTGTAAAGGCCACCGCACAGGCCTTTGTGGTGCCCTTCCTTGGCACCTATCTGGCCGTGATCGGGCTGAACCTTGTGGGGATGTTCCTTTTTGCCGGGCTATCGATTCCCAAGCCGCGCGCGCG
>JALQTL010000031.1 GCA_023260935.1 Paracoccaceae bacterium | reverse complement strand
TCCAGGTGCTTGATCTTGTTGATATCTCCAAAACCGGAAAGGTTGGCGGCAAGGGGAACGGGGCGCAGGTCTTCGGCGCGGCCCACCCGGGCGATCCGGTCCGCGGGCACGCCGCTGCGCATCAGAAACGCCTGATAGGGCGCCACCCAGGGCGACGGGTCGTCCGGCCATGTGCCATCATGCTTCAGGTCGACCAGCCAGATCCGCGATCCCCAGCGGGCATGGGCGGCAAGGGCCATGGACTGTGCATTGCCACCGATATCGGCGAAATCGGGCACCTTTTCCAGATCGATCCGGTCCACCAGACCGGCATCGAAGACATGTTTGCCCCGCCCCTTGATCGGGGCGGCCTCGGGCGTGATGGCGTGGCGTTTGACCAGCATGTCCAGAAAGCTGCCTTCGGGCGGCAGGCCGTGGTGGCGCAGGCCAAGCTCTCGCTTGTTCGATGCCCACAGATGCAGGGCCGTCGTGCGTTCGGTCAGCGACCGCGCCACCACCGAAGCGGGGCGCAGGTACTTCAGCCGGTCGGGAAAGGGCACGGGGTAAAAGGCATCCAGAGGCTGCACCTTTTCTGCCAGCCCCAGCGCATGGGTGAAATGCGTCACCATCATCGGCCCCCAGACGCCCCAGGGCTGCTGGCTGACATGGACGGGCTCACCGCGCGCGGCGGTCTTGCGATAGTCATCCTGAAGCGAGGGCTTGATGAAGGGCGGAATGGCAAAGGGGTCAGCCGTATAATCCAGCATCGCCTGAAGCAGGGCGCCGTTTGCCGGCAGGCCCAGCACGGCATTGTTGACCCGCTGCCCACCCGGCAGTTCAAAGCCCATCACATGATCTTCGTCATAGGCCATAGGGCGGTGGCAATAGACATCCGTATCCACCCAGATCATCCCGGGATTGCGCGCGATCATGTGCAGGCGGAACAGATCGGCAAACAGGGCGAAACTGTCTTTCTTTTCGTATTTCAGGAAGTTGTCGGTATCCAGAACCTCGCGCCCGTCGCGGCGGATCACGCCCTCGGGCACGTTTGGGATGGGTTCATAGGAAAAGAGTGTAATCTTCTGCCCCTGATCCACAAAGGATTTCAGGCACAATTGTTCCAGCCACGAAAGGCTTCCGCCGATCCAGAGGGTTCCGACCTCGCGCGTTCGCGTCATGGGCTGCTCCGCCGTCCCCTTGTGACCGGGGATGATGCCAGCAATCTGGCGCAAGTTGGGCTGCTTGCCAAGACGGGCCAGGGGTTTGCGGCAGCAGGCGTTCCCGATTTGCCGCATTGGGGCCATTGTGTTATGCGACGAGCAGGCGGCGGCAGACCGCGAAACGGAAAAAATCAAGGCGATGGCAGCGCAGACACCAGACCCCGGCCCGCAGGTGCTTCACCGGGCCATGCTTTCCGAATCCATCGGCAGGCACGGGCTTTCGCTTCTGCTGGACTGCGTGCTGTGCGACGATGGGCGGATGCGGGCGTTCTTCGGGGCAGGCAGCCCGCCTGCGGCCTTTGCGCCCGATGGCGCGCCCGGCTGCGCCCTGCCCGAGGAACTGCGCGAGGTATCGGGTGCCTGTTTGGTGACAACGGCCGCGCCCGGCCCGATCGCACTTGCCGATGGGGCGCGGCTGGACCCCGCCCTTGCCCCGGCCGAGACGGCGCTTTTTGCCGGGCGCAACACCGTGCTGGGCCTGCGGCTGGAGGAAAGCGCCGCACAGGTGGCCGAAGGGCTGGCCTATCACGCCCGCCACCATGCGATGCAGGCGGCGCTGATCGTGAACCGGATGCCGGAGGGCGACGGCGGGGCCGATGGGCGCGAGGCCTTTCACTCTGCACTTGCCGTGGCCCTGAAGGCTGCGATGAAGGGCTTTGCGGGTGCCGCCGACCTGACGGTGGTGGTGCTGGATTGCCCGGTGCCCCTTGGCAAGCCGGGGCTGGGGCCGGAAAACCACATCTTTCACGCCCCCGACGCCCCGGGCAAAGACCGGATGGAACCGCCCCCGCCAGACCCGTGGCGCGCGCAGGCGGCAGAGCCACTGCTGTTCGAACTGGCGAAATGGCGTTTCCTTTCAAGGGCGCGGGCGGTGCTGGTGCTGGATGTGACCGATATTCTGGCCCCCGATGCCCCCCCGGCCTTTGACCGCTGTGTTTCGGCGCAGAACGGGGTTGTGCTGCTGGTGGGGCGGCGCATCTATCCATGGCGCGTGCGGGCGGGGCGCGAGGCGCGTTTTGGCGATCACATCTGCCGGCAGTTCGATGCCCGCCGCGGCATTGCGCGCTGGGGGGTATCACCGGAAAAGGCGGGGCTGGCCAATACATGGCGCATGGTGCGGGTATCCTATGCCAAGCCCGACCCGACGCTGATCGTGCCCTTTTACCGGGCAATGGCAATCCGAGTGCCGGGGCGAAACCCGGGCGAGCTGGCGCCAAAAACCTCGCTGGTGGAAGACCCGGGCCTGATCCAGCTTGCCCGATCGGGCTTCGGGCATGTGCCGGTGCGCGCGCCCGTATCAAAGCCGCGCGCGGGCCCACGGGCCGCGGTTCAGGCGGGCCGCACCGCGATTGTCACCACGATGAAGAATGAAGGCCCGTTCATTCTGGAATGGCTGGCCTATCACCGGGTGATCGGGGTGGATGATTTCCTGATC
>JALQTL010000302.1 GCA_023260935.1 Paracoccaceae bacterium | reverse complement strand
TTTTTTTCTTTGCGCCGCCACCCGCCAAAATTCGACCTTGCCCCGGGCGGGATCTCATGCAAGCGTTACTTATTCATATATCTGAAAGGGAGGTTCGGGTGGTGAAAGGGATCATTCTTGCGGGCGCAATTGCCCTGATGGCGATTCCCGCCATCGGTTTCGCAGAGACGGCGGGGCCCAAGGTTGCAATTCATGTCGACCAGAACGATGAGGCCACGATGAACATGGCCTTGAACAATGCCGTCAATATCATCCGCCACTATGAGCAACAGGGCCAAACCGCGACGGTCGAGATTGTGACCTATGGTCCCGGTCTGGCCATGCTGCGCTCGGACATCTCGCCCGTGGCGTCGCGGATCGAGGATCTGGCGCTTCAGCATGAAACGCTGACCTTCTCGGCTTGCCTGAACACGGTCGAGTCGATCAAGCAGAAAACCCAGAAGGACGTGCCGCTTCTGGAAGAAGCGTCAACCGTGCCGTCCGGTGCTGTGCGGTTGATGGAGTTGCAATACGAAGGCTATGCCTATCTGCGGCCCTGACCTGCAAGATCGCGCCGGCAGGGGTCAAACACGGCGTTCGACCACGCCGAAAAACTGAAGGGCCGCCTCCAGATCGGAGCGGCCCTTTTCCTTTGTGCCCTCTATGCTGGCCTTGATCGCGTCGAAGCGCAGGCGCAGGCCTTTCTTTTCTTCCCCCTTGCAATCGTTCCACGGCCGCCCCTGAAGACCCATCACCAGCACATAATAGCCAATGAAATGGGGCGCGCTGCCCGAGAGCAGAAGGCGGCGATAGGCTTCGTCTGCGCCAAGCGCGCGCAACTCTGCCGCCGTGTGGATGCCGGCACGGGCAAAGGCCGCTTCGGATGCGGGGCCAAGGTTGGGGATCGACGAAACGGGGTCTGACATCGCGGGGGGCCCGGGAATCGAGTTGGGGCCAGCGTGCCCGCTGACCCCAGCCCTTTCAAGACAGACGTTAGCGACAGGTCAGATCGAGGCCCAGTCCTTGAACACGGGCATGCTTCCCTGCTGCTGCACCGGGGCGGGTTGGCCGCCCTGCTGCTGCTGGCTGCCTTCCGGCTTCGGTTGAGAACCTTGTTGCTTGGTCATTTCACGCTCCATTGACCGTTGCAGTCGCCGTCCGGCAAGCGTGGCGGCAGGTTTTGTCTGCCTTGGGCCTGAAAGATGACGCTTTTGCGACGATCTAGGCATGAAAATCGGCGGCCGCAATGGCCGGAATGATCACGTCCGGGCGATCCGGGGGGGATTTTGCCGGTTTCTTCGCCTGTTGTTACAGATCGGCAACTTGCGCGGGGAAACCAATGGCTTCCAGCGCGGCAATCAGCCGGGCGGGGTTTGCCTCATCGGGGACGGTGACCTGCTTTTTCGCCAGATCGACCGTGACCTTGCCGGTCAGGGGGATCAGGGCTTCCTCGACCGAGGCCTTGCAGTGGCCGCAGGTCATGTCGGGGACGTTCAGGATGGTCATGGCCGGTCTCTCCTTCGATGCGGGTGACTAAGGACGTTCCGGGGTGGGAAGGTCAAGCCCCCGAAGCCCCGGACCGGCGGGGTGCGACAAGGGGTGTCAGGGGCGGCATTCTGGGCGCGCGGATCACTGGATGCGTCTGCACAAAACGCGCCACGAGGTTGACAGTTCCTGAAATTTCTGTTGGCCGACAATGATTTGCCCTTGTTACTGGGGGGCCAAGGGGCCACTCTGAGGGGGCGATGCCGTGGCGCAGTTCCTGCGCAGGCCGCATGAAGCAAGCGATTGGATCCAGAAGATGCCGCAAAGCTTGCCTGACCCGCGCAAGGCTGGCCGCCGGGCCGCAAAGGTCGTTCCGCCGGTTTTTGACGGTCATAATGATCTGCTGCTGCGTCTTCTGAAGGCGCCGGCGCGGCGGGAAGAGATCTGGCTGGTGGGCGAAGGGGCGGGCCATCTGGACCTGCCGCGCATGCTGGCGGGCGGATTCGGTGGCGGGCTGTTCGCCATTTATGTGCCATCGCCCGGGTCCAGCGGGCCGGTCAATCTGGAGGCGCTGATGGATGCGCCGCCCTATGACCTGCCCTTGCCGCCGCCCGTGCCCCATGACGAGGCGCTGCCGGTGGCGCAGGCGATGGCTGGGCATCTGATGTGGATGGAGCGTGCCTCGGGCGGGGGGTTCCGGCTGTGCCGGTCGGTGGCCGAGATCGACGCCGCGCACGAGGACGGGGCCATTGCGGGTGTCATGCACATGGAGGGGGCCGAGGCCATCGATGAAGGCTGTGACGAATTGCACACCTTTCACGCCATGGGTCTGCGGTCGATCGGCCCGGTCTGGAGCAGGCCCACGATCTTTGGCCATGGCGTGCCCTTCCGCTTTCCCGGGGATCCCGATACCGGACCGGGGCTGACCGAGGCGGGAAAGCGGCTGGTGCGCGAATGCAATGCCGTGCAGATCATGGTGGATATAAGCCACCTGAACGCAAAGGGCGTTGACGATGTGGCGCGGATTTCAACCGCGCCGCTGGTGGCCACCCATTCCAACGCCTGGGCGGTGACGCCATCCACCCGCAACCTGACGGACCGGCAGCTTTCGATGATCGCGGAAAGCGGTGGTATGGTGGGGATCAATTTCGCCACCGTGTTCCTGCGCGAGGACGGGCGCAATTCACCCGAAATGGGGCTGGACCCGTTGCTGCGCCATCTTGATCATCTGATCGGCATTCTGGGCGAAGATCATGTGGGCTTTGGTTCTGATTTCGACGGCGCCACGGTGCCCAAGCCCATTGGCGATGTGACGGGCCTGCCTGTGCTGTTGCAGGCGCTGGCGGCCCATGGCGTCGGGCCGGGGCTGATGCGAAAGCTGTGCTGGGACAACTGGATGGGGGTGTTGCGGCGAACCTGGGGGCATTAGCGGTTCTGCCGGTGTGGCGGCATGACAAAGGCCGCGCGGGTGGCGCGGCCTTTGCGATTGGGTTCTGCCGGGCCGGATTACAGCAGCGCCTTGGCCTTTGCGGCGGCAGCTTCGGCGGTGATCCCGAATTCCTTGTACAGCCGGTCATAGGGGGCCGAGGCGCCGAAGCTGGACATGCCCACGAAATCGGCCTTGCCGTCGCGTCCGCGTTCGCCCAGCAGGAAACGATCCCAGCCCTGACGGACGCCTGCCTCGATGGCCACACGCACCGGGCCGGCGGGCAGCACCTTCTTGCGATAGGCTTCATCCTGTTGGGCAAAGAGTTCCATCGACGGAACCGAGACGACGCGGGTGCCGATGCCTTCGGCCTCCAGCAGGTCGCGGGCCTTCAGGGCGATTTCCACCTCGGACCCGGTGGCCATCAGGATCACGCGGCGCTTGGCCACGGCTTCGGCCAGCACATAGGCGCCCTTGGCCGAAAGGTTCTGCCCGGTGTGGGTCTTGCGCACGGCCGGCAGGTTCTGACGCGACAGGGCCAGCACCGAAGGCGTGGCCTTCTGCGACAGGGCGATTTCCCAGCATTCGGCGGTTTCCACCAGATCGGCCGGGCGGAAGACAAGCGTGTTCGGCGTCGCACGGCTGATGGCCAGATGTTCGACAGGCTGGTGCGTCGGCCCGTCTTCGCCAAGGCCGATGCTGTCATGCGTCATCACATAGACAACCGGCAGGCCCATCAGGGCCGACAGGCGCATGGACGGGCGGGCGTAATCGGTAAAGCACATGAAGGTGCCCGAATAGGGCCGCACGCCACCATGCAGCGCCATGCCGTTCATCGCCTGTCGGCCCTGATGGGCC
>JALQTL010000010.1 GCA_023260935.1 Paracoccaceae bacterium | reverse complement strand
GCATCGGTGACGCCGTGATTGTGGGTTATGGTGCAGAGGATGCCAGCCGAAAGGTGCTTGAGTTCATAAAGAAACGGGCCGAATGACATGCAAAGCCGCTGGGATGCCTTGAAAGATCACCAGGCCGCCGTTGAAGGCCGCGCCATCCTGTCGCTTTTCGACGATGCTGCGCGGGCGGTGTCTTTTTCGGCCACAGCCGATGGCCTGCTGTTCGATTATTCCAAGACCAATATTGATGCCCGCGGCCGCAGCCTTCTTCTGGCTCTGGCCGAGGCGGCCGATGTGGCGGGCAAGCGCGATGCCATGTTCGCAGGTGCCAAGATCAACGAAACCGAAGGCCGCGCGGTGCTGCATACGGCGTTGCGCAACCTGTCGGGCAGCGTGCTGGTCGACGGGCGCGATGTGATGCCAGAGGTGCGGGCCACCCATGCCCGCATGCAGGCCTTTGCCGCAGATGTCCGCGCGGGCCGGTTCACGGGGCAGGGGGGCAAGATCACCGATGTGGTCAATATCGGTATCGGCGGGTCTGATCTTGGCCCGGCCATGGCCTGCATCGCGCTGTCGCCCTATGCCGATGGGCCGCGCGCGCATTTCATCTCGAACGTCGATGGCGCCCATGCCGCCGATACGCTGAAGGGGCTGAACCCCGAAACCACGCTTGTCATCGTTGCCTCGAAAACCTTTACCACGATCGAGACGATGACCAATGCCGAAACCGCCCGGCGCTGGATGGCGGCCAAGGTGGCCGATCCGGCCGCGCAATTCGCCGCCGTCAGCACGGCCGCCGACAAGACCGCTGCCTTCGGCATCGATGCCGCCCGCGTCTTCGGCTTCGAAGACTGGGTCGGCGGGCGCTATTCGATGTGGGGGCCGATCGGGCTTTCCCTGATGCTGGCCATCGGGCCCGAAGGGTTTGACAGCTTCCTCGCCGGGGGCGCGGCGATGGATGCGCATTTCCGAGACGCGCCTTTGGGGGAAAACCTGCCGGTGTTGCTGGCGCTGGTCGGCATCTGGCACAACCAGATCTGCGGCCATGCCACGCGCGCGGTTCTGCCCTATGACCAGCGCCTGTCGCGCCTGCCGGCCTATCTGCAACAGCTGGAAATGGAATCAAACGGCAAACGCGTGGCGATGGACGGGTCCGATCTGGCGCGTCATTCGGGCCCCGTGGTCTGGGGGGAACCGGGCACCAATGGGCAGCACGCCTTCTATCAGCTCATCCATCAGGGCACCCGGATCGTGCCTTGCGAATTCCTTCTGGCCCGGCAGGGCCATGAACCCGATCTGGCCCACCAGCACCTCTTGCTGGTGGCCAATTGCCTCGCCCAGTCCGAGGCGCTGATGCGCGGCCGCTCGCTTTCCGAAGCAACAGCCCTGATGGCGCGCAAGGGCCTGACGGGGCCCGAGCTGGACCGTCAGGCCCGACACCGCGTCTTTCCCGGCAACCGGCCCAGCACGACCCTTGCCTATGACCGGCTTACGCCCTTCACGCTGGGCCAGATCATCGCCCTCTACGAACACCGCGTCTTTGTCGAAGGCGTGATCCTCGGCCTGAACTCCTATGATCAATGGGGGGTGGAACTGGGCAAGGAACTGGCGCTCGCCCTGCAACCGGTGCTCGAAGGCCAGCAGGCCGCCGATGCAAAGGATGGCTCCACCGCCCGGCTTGCCCGCTGGTTCCGCGGCTGATCCTTCATCTTGGCAGAAATACTCGCGGGGGGTGCGGGGGGCAGCCAGCCCCCCGCTTCTTTTCGTTCAACCCGCGAAAGTCTTACTTCAGCGCGGCGGTGACAATCACTTCCACAAGATAGCCGGGGGCGGCCAGCTTTGCCTCGCCCGTGGCCCGCGCCGGCGTGTGGCCCTGCGGCACCCAGGCATCCCAGACCGCATTCATCTCGGCAAAATCGGCCATGTCGGCCAGCCAGATCTGGGCGGAAAGGATACGGGTCTTGTCAGTACCGGCGGCGGCCAGAATCCGGTCCACCTCGGCAAGGCAGGTCCGGGTCTGGTCGGCCACCGTTTCGCCGGGCGTGCCCACCTGGCCGGCCAGCCAGATGATCCCGTTATAGCAGACCCCCTCGCTCATGCGGGGGCCGGTGCCGATGCGGGTGATGTCCTTGTTCATGAAACCAGTCCTTCTGATGCGCTCTGTTCCGGCCCGATGACTAACGGCGTCACGATCCGAAGGAAAGAGGCAAGGGGAGGGATGGAGCGGGTGAAGGGAATCGAACCCTCGTCATCAGCTTGGGAAGCTGCGGCTCTACCATTGAGCTACACCCGCGTGACCTTTCAGGTATGCGAAGCGCGGGGCAAGGTCAAGGGCCTGCCGGGGATCGAAAGGCCCAAGCC
>JALQTL010000477.1 GCA_023260935.1 Paracoccaceae bacterium | reverse complement strand
CCAGGCGGCGGCGTTTAACCCAAGGCGGTTCATCCCCGTGTTGGCTTTTAACCACACGCGAGTGATTCCTTCTGGCTGGGCTGCGGGCCCATGGCCCCGAAAAGCGACCCTCGATGATGGGCCAGACCTTCCAGATCGATCACCTGTACGCCCAGCGCGGGCAGGCGGTTCAGGATCTCGGTCTTGGCCGATCCGGTATTGCCATCCAGCACGATCACCGGGCTGGGCACCGGATCATCGTAAACCGCCCGGACCACCAGCCCGCGCCAGCTTTTGTAGCCGCCCTTGACCAGATCCACCCGCCAGCCGATCTGCGACAGGATGGTGGCGAAAGAGCCCGACCGTTGCCCCCCGCGCCAGCAATAGACCAAGGGGCGCCAGCCGCCAGACCTGTCAGCCAGCGGGCCTTGCAGATGCCGGGCCGCGTTCTGCGCCACCAGCGCCGCGCCCAGCTTGCGCGCATCAAAGGGAGAAACCTGCTTGTAGATGGTGCCCACCTTTGCCCGTTCGTCATCATCCAGAACCGGCAGGCTGATCGCACCGGGCAGATGATCCTCGGCATATTCCGAAGGCGAACGGACATCGATGATATCGTCGTAGTCCAGCGCCAGAACATCCTTCAGGCTGCGCAGTTCAACGCTGGTCACACCCCCACCTCCAGCCGCGACAGCAGCGCGTCAAGCATGGCACCACAGCGCGCCATCTGTTCCTCGGTCACATATTCATCAGGCTTGTGGCCCTGCGCCATGCTGCCGGGGCCGCAGATCACCGTGGGAATACCAAGGCGTTGCGAAAACAAGCCGCCTTCGGTGCCGTAAGCCACCTTGATCGTGCCGTTTGCCCCGGTCAGCCCCTTGACGAAATTCACCACCGCCGCATCCGATGGGGTACCAAGGCCCGGATAATCCCACAGCCGGTCAACCCGGATCGCCGCTTCGGGGAAATCGGCGCGCAAAGGGGCAAGAATAGCCTCGGCCCCCGCCTCCAGTTCAGTGATCAGCGCCAGCGGGTCATCCCCGGACAGCGAGCGGATTTCAAAGTCCAGCACCGCCTGATTCGGCACGATATTGACCTGCACCCCGCCCCGCAGCACGCCCGCATGAAGGGTGGTATAGGGCACATCATAATCACCGTCGCGCGGCCCTTCGGCCGCGACACGGGCCTGCACGCGCCGGATTACCCCGATGAAATCGGCCGCCAGATGCAGCGCATTCAGCGCCATCGGCGCCAGCGCCGAATGACCTTCGCGCCCGGTGCATGTCGCACGCAGGGCAACCTTTCCCTTGTGCCCGGTCGCCACGGCCATGTTCGTCGGCTCTCCCACGATGCACATCGCCGGGCGCACCGGGGCCCCCGCCAGCATGTCGATCAGCGAGCGCACGCCCATGCAGCCCACCTCTTCGTCATAGGACAGCGCCAGATGCAGGGGGGTCTTCAACTCCCGCCCCGCCGCCCGCAACATCAGGGCGATGGCATGCGCGCAAAAGCCCTTCATGTCGGTCGTGCCCCGGCCATAAAGCCGCCCGTCCCGCCGGGTCAGGGCGAAGGGGGGCACTGTCCAGTCTTGCCCGTCTACCGGCACCACATCGGTATGGCCCGAAAGCATGACGCCCGACTGCCCCTTCGGCCCGACAGAGGCATAGAGATTGGCCTTGCTGCCCGATGGATCGGGGATCAGCACCACGTCGATGCCCGCCTCGGCCAGCAGGTCACGCACCCAGTTCATCAAGGCGATGTTGGGGCGGGAACTGACCGTATCAAAAGCGATCAGCCGATCGAGGATGGCGACGGCGGTTGCCTCCATAAGGTCTGGCTGGCTGGGGGCGGGCTGGATCGGGGGGGAAATCATGGCGGCAAGGTTCCTTTGCGCCCAAGGCTGGCGCGTGCCATAGAAAACCGATTTTGCGCGCCCATGCAAACGGCTGCTTGTTTGGGGGCTTTCCCTTAGGCCCCGGGCGGTGCAACCTGCTGGCCGGATGACGGATCGGACCCCTTTGATGCGCATTTTCACGCCCCTACTTGTCGCCATGGGTTTGCTGGCAACCACCGGCGTGGCCGAAGAACCCGCCACCACAGCTGCGGTAAATCTGCTACCGGGCAAGAGTGCCGCCCCGGGCGCGGTGCAGCGGCTGGTTCTGGCCCATGCGCTGCGTGCCAAGGCCGTTGCGGGGCGCGATGCGCTGACAGCCCTTGCCGCGGCGCGCCTGGCGCAAGGTATTGTGCTGAACGCAGCGCCCGACCTTGTGCCCAATCCCGCGCCACCGCAGCCTGCCTCTGCCCCCCAAGCTTCGGCCATTCCCTTGCCAGAAGCCATCTTCGATCTGGCGCGCGATCTGGCCGCAGGGGATGATCTGTTGCTGGAAATGATCGAGCGCGAGGAAA
>JALQTL010000294.1 GCA_023260935.1 Paracoccaceae bacterium | reverse complement strand
AAAAAGCTTTCAACGATTACATCGCCGATCTAAAAGAAAAAGCATATAAGACTATTGAACGTAATAAATGGATCGTCATGTCGCGGAAGATGTCGCCCGAACGCTTGATGTAATCCACCGGCGGCGCACCGGGGTCGCGGCTGGTGATCACCACCATCTCTACCTCGCCGATGGCGCCCGCGTCGATCTGGCCGCGCACGGCGGCGAAATGCGGATCGAAGCGGCGGTTGAAGCCCACCATCAACGTACCCTTCGTGGACTCGACAACCTTCAGGCAGGCGGCCACCCGCGCCAGCGACAGATCAACAGGCTTTTCGCAGAACACGGCCTTTCCGGCCTTGCAGAAGCGCTCGATCAGGTCGGCATGCGTGTCGGTGGGGGTGCAGATCACCACGGCATCGACATCCGCCGACGCTTCGATTGCGTCGATGCTGCGGATATCGCAGCCATAGGCCGCCTGCACCGATTGCGCCGCGGCGACCGCCGGATCTGCGATGGCGACAAGACGGGCACCGGGGGTTCCGGCCACGGCGCGGGCATGGACCTGGCCGATGCGCCCGGCCCCGAGGATGGCAAAATTCAGGGTCATTCTGGTTCTCATTTTTCCTATGCGGGTCAAGCGCCCGAAACATTATGGTCGAAGTCGATGTCAGCGCCTGCCATGATCCTAGCTTCCGGACCGGCAAGCAGGCCAGACGACCCGCGGCCTGCCCCGGTTTTGCCGGCATTCCGATGGCTGTCGCGCCTTTGCCCGGGCAGGCTGTGCGGTGCGTTGGAGGGCGAAGAAGGGCCCACTGTCCAGAGGTTCAGCGCAAAGGGGGTCACCGCATCACCAGATCCGTTGCTGCGATCATGCGGCCGGACCCTGCGGGCAACTGGCAGTTTCGTCAACCAAGGTTGATTATTTTGCATCATTCCTGACGACAGCCATCGCGATGGCCTGATGTTTTTTCGTCAGACTGACTCGGGCAGGAAAAGATCGGGTTGCAGGAAATGCTGACCCGCGACGGGGGGAAAGCCGTTTACGATGGCATCGGTCGCCAGTGTCACAAGATCCGCGCAAAGCCGGCTGAGCGGCGTGCCGATCACCATGGTCACATGGCGCGAGATCAGAGCGCTGCGGCTTTCCGGGGTCAACTCGTTGACAACCAGTGCCACCTCGGCGGGCTTGCGCAGCTCTTGCAGGGCCGCAATGGCACCTTCCATGCCGCCGCCCGCACAATAGATGCCGCGCAGATCGGGGTGGCGGCCCAAAAGGTCCAGCGTCGCCTCATAGGTCAGTTGGCGGGTTTCAAGATTGATCAGCGTATCCAGAACGGTGAACTGGGGCGCGTATTCCCGGAAATAGCTGCGAAACCCGGTTTCGCGCAATTCATGTCCCTGCCAGCGATAACCACCCACGAAAACGGCGATCTTGCCGGGATGGTGCCGGGTCTGGGCGATCATATGGGCAGCGATGCGCCCGACCTTGATGTTGTTAAGGCCAAGATAACTCTGCCTTATGCCTTGGGCAAAATCGTTCAGAAGGGAATAGCAGGCCACCCCCCGCGCATTGAGCCGCATCACGGCATCCGTCACCTCGGGGTGGCTGACGGCGGTGGCGGCCACCGCATCCACCCGCCCGGCCATGCCTTCCATCAGGCTGGCGAATTCCGATGGCGACTGAGAAGCGGAAAAGGCCATCACCACACTGGCGCGAACCCCGGTTGCGGCAGCGACGGCGCGCTCCATCTCGGCCCGGAAATTCTGGTAGAAGGCCTGACGCTCCTTGTGCAGGACAAGGCCAAGCCTGAGGCGGGGCAATTCGGCCTGCACGCGCAGCCCGATCAGGGGGGCGGCGTGGTAGCCGATCTTGCGCGCAGCATCATAGACCCGTTGCGCGGTATCGGCCCGCACCTTTTCGCGCGCGTTCAGCACCCGGTCGACCGTGGCCGGAGAGAGGCCCGCCTCGCGGGCAACATCGTGAATGGTGGGGCGTCTTGCCATGATAGGCCTGATTTGATTTCGTCATGCGGCATGGCAAGCGTGATGGTTCCTGATGAAGGGCGCAAACCCTTGCCGGTTTTCAAGACCGGTGCCTTCAACCGCTCGGCCACGCTTCCTATCTTGATGGTTTGACGTTTAACGGTGAAGTTTTTAACGCCAGACGCGATAATAACCGATTCAGTGAATGTCTTTCATGGAGGTGTGGCATGCGTGTCATCGAAATCAAGGAGCCGGGTGGGCCAGAAGTTCTCGTGTTGGGCGAGCGTCCCATGCCAGTGCCGGGCGTTGCCGAGGTGCTGATCAAGGTCGAAGCGGCCGGTATCAATCGACCCGATGTATTTCAGCGGCAGGGAAATTATGCCCCGCCACCCGGCGCATCGGATATCCCTGGCCTTGAAGTGGCCGGGACGATTGTGTCTGGAGCCGTCGAAGGC
>JALQTL010000438.1 GCA_023260935.1 Paracoccaceae bacterium | reverse complement strand
GGGCGACTTCAGACGCAAGCGCGATGCCGCCATAGCCCATGGCGGTGTAGAATTGCACGGCGCCCGCCCCGGCGCGGATCTTCTGATAGGCGTGATCGGCGGACGAGATGCCGCCAACGCCGACCAGCGGCAGTTTGCCGGCAGTGAGCTGGGAAAGCTGGGCCAGCACGCGGGTGGACTTTTCGAACAATGGCGCGCCCGAAAGGCCCCCGGCTTCACCGCGGCTTGCACTTTTCAAACCTTCCCGCGAAAGCGTGGTATTTGTGGCGATGATCGCATCCAGCCCCGAGGCAAGGGCCACCCCGGCGATTTCGGCAAGCTCGTCCGCGTTCAGATCGGGGGCGATCTTCAGAAAGACGGGGATCGGCCGGGCAAGGGCTGCGCGCGTTTCCATCACCCGGGCAAGCAGGGCCGACAGGGCCTTGGCGCCTTGCAGATCGCGCAGCCTTTCTGTGTTGGGGCTGCTGACATTGACGGTGGCGAAATCGACATGCGGCCCGCAGGCGGCCAGCACCTTGGCGAAATCGGCCGACCGGTCGGGCGAGGTCTTGTTGGCGCCAAGGTTCAACCCGATGGGCAGGCCCCGCGGGCGACGGGCGAGGCGGGCGGCAATCGCCTCCATCCCGTCATTGTTGAATCCGAAGCGGTTGATGGCGGCACGGTCTTCGCTCAGGCGAAAAAGGCGCGGCCGGGGGTTGCCGGGTTGAGGCAGCGGGGTGGCGGCCCCTACCTCGAGCCAGCCGAAGCCGGCGCGCGACAGGGGGCGCAGGGCGGTGGCGTTCTTGTCGAAGCCCGCGGCAAGGCCGACAGGATTGGGCAGGGACAGCCCGGCCAGCGTGGTGGCAAGGCGGGCCGAGGTGACGGGGCCGGGCAGGGGCACAAGGCCCGCGTTCAGCGCCCGCAGCGAAAGACCATGCGCGGTTTCCGGGTCAAGCCGGTGCAGGACCGCAAGGCCGGCGCGTTCGATCAGCTTCACCACACGCCCTCGGGGAAGATATGGCCGGTGGCGCCCAGCGGCAGGGATTTGTCCCAGACCACGTCAGACAGGGTGAGGCGGCGGTAAAGATGCGGAAAGAGCGCCCCCCCGCGTGACGGTTCCCATTTCAGCGCGGGGCCCAGTGCCGGCGCGTTGAAGGCCACCAGCACCAGATCGCTTTCAGTGGCGAACCACTTGGCGGCGGTTTCCGCCACCTGCGCGGCGGTGGAGAAATGGATGAAGCCATCGGCCAGATCGACCGGGGCACCAGCGGTTTCACCAGCGGCGCGGAAGGCATCCCATTCGGGGCGGCGGAAGATCTTGTAGATCAGCATGGCGCCTTCCATGCACATCCGGGGGGCTTTGGTCAATGGCCGTGCGAACGGGCGGCGCTGTTTCCCGCCGCCGGCGGGCGCGGCCCCCCCATGTGCGAACGGTGTTTGACAGACGGCCATGGGCCGAGTCAGGCTTGCCGCCATCACCAATCGGGAGTCGCATAGATGAAAAACCGTTTCCTTGCATCTGCCGCCAGCGCGGCGGTCCTTGCCCTTTTTGCCGGCCCGGTTCTGGCCGAAAGCGTGAAGCTGACGCTGTTGGGGGTGGGCGATGTCTATAATTTCGCCGAAGAGGATGGGCGCGGTGGCTTTGCGCGGTTGAACGCTGTGGCCAAGGCGGAACGCGCGGCCAATCCCAACACGCTGTATCTTTTCAACGGCGACATGCTTTCCCCTTCGCTGCAATCGGGCTTTGACCTGGGCCAGAACACCATTGATTTCACCAATCTGGAGCCCTTTGACCTTGCCGTTCCGGGTAACCACGAATTTGATTTCGGGCCCGAGAACTTCATGGAGAAGATGAAGGCCAGCAAATACCCCTGGGCCGCGATCAACATCACCAATGCCGATGGCAGCCCGATCGAGGGCCTTGGCGGGGTGATGATGAAAGAGGTGGGGGGGCTGAAGGTCGCGCTGGTGCCGGTGGCGCAGGATACCTCGCCCGAGGTCAGCTCGACGGGCGATCTGAAGTTCCTGCCGACGGTCGAGACGGGTATCGCCGCGGCCAAGAAGGCGCGTGAGGATGGCGCCGATCTGGTGGTGGGCGTGGTGCAGACCAACATGGAAAACGACCGCGCGCTGATGCGCAGCCGGGCCTTTGACGTGATCCTGTCGGGCGATGACCATTCCTATGCCACCGCCTATGACGGGGTGACGGCCTATGTCGAAACCTCGATCGACGGGCAATTGCTGTCGCCGGTGGATCTGATGGTCGAGGTGACCGAAAAGGATGGCAAGCGCAGCGTGAAGTGGACGCCGAACTTCCGCTTCATCGATACGGTCAACGTGACCCCCGACCCCGAGGCGCAGGCGCTGGCCGATGAATACTCGGCCAAGCTGGATGCGACGCTGAATGTGGAAATCGGCACGGTCGAGGCCGAGATCGACAGCCGCCGCAATACCGTGCGCGCGGTCGAGGCGACGATGGGCAATCTGATTGCCGATGCGATCCGCGCCCAGACCGGGGCGGACATCGCCATCATGAACGGCGGCGGCATCCGGGGCGACCGGACCTATGACGTGGGCACCAAGCTGACGCGCCGCGACATCCTGACGGAACTGCCCTTCGGCAATGTGACGGTGGTGACAGAGCTTCCGGGTTCGCAGGTGCTGGCGGCGCTGGAAAACGGCGTGAGCCAGGTGGAAAAGGGCGCGGGCCGCTTTGCGCAAGTTTCGGGCCTGACCTTCGTGCTGGACCCCAGCGCGGAACCGGGCGCGCGGGTATCTGAGGTGATGGTGGCAGGCGCCCCGCTGGAGGCGGACAAGCTGTATACCGTGGCGGTCAATGACTATATCCTTGGCGGTGGCGACGGTTATGCCGCATTGGGCGGCGGCAGGGTTGTCACCAACTCGGGCGGGGGCAATCTGGTGGCAAATGACGTGATGGCCTATGTTGAAAAGCTGGGGTCGGTGAAACCGGCAGTGGAAGGCCGGATCCGGATCATGGGCCAGTAAGGGCGCAAGGGGCACATGCCCTGACTGTGGCCATGCGGGCGCCCCCCGCATGGCCCTTTGCGTTGAATCGGGCGCGCGACTGGCGCATAGTCGAGGCCCATGTGCGGGCGTTTCACCATCACCCACCCGAACGAGGCGCTGGCCGCGCTGTTCGATGCCGTGCCCGGCAATGACCTGCCGCCGGTGCCGCGATACAATATCTGCCCCACGCAAAGCGTGGCGGTGGTGACGTCTGATGGCGGGAAGCGGCGGTTGCGGGCCATGCGTTGGGGGTTCCTGCCCGTCTGGTACAAGACGCCCACCGATGGCCCGCTGATCATCAATGCGCGCAGCGATACCATCGCCACGAAGCCCGCCTTCCGCGAGGCGGTGCGCGCCCGCCGCTGCATCGTGCCGGCAAGCGGGTTCTATGAATGGCAGGCCGGGCCGGACGGGGCGCGGTTGCCGTGGTATTTCACCCGGGCAGATGGCCAGCCGATGGCCCTTGCCGGCATCTGGCAGCGGTGGGGAGAGGACGATACCGTGGCCATCGTCAGCACCGAGGCCGGGCCGGGGATGCAGGGGCTGCATCACCGCGAACCGCTGTTGCTGGAACCGGCGGACTGGCCCCTGTGGCTGGGCGAGGCGGGCAAGGGGGCGGCGCTGCTGATGAAACCTGCGGCAAAGGGCGTGATGCGCTGCCATCGGGTTGATCCGGCGGTGAATTCCAACCGGGCGGAAGGGCCCGGGCTGATCGTGCCGCTTGCCGCCTGAAAAGGGCGGGCCGCGGCTTGATCTTGCCGCTTGGCAAGCGCATAGAGACGCAAACGGGTGACCGGGCCCCTCTGGCAGGATTGGCGGCTATCCTGCGATGTCGGCACCTGAACTGAAATGCGGCCGCGCGGCGCGTTCCTTGCCATGACCTCCCTGCCTTCTGCGTCACGCCCGACGCTGGCCTATTTCAACTGGGCCTTCATTGTAACCGGCATCGGCCTTGGTCTTGGCGCATGGCTGGGCTGGGTTTCGTCCGGCACGCTTTCGGGCACGCTGGCGATCTTTTTCGTGGTAGCGGTGTTGGCGGTGCTGGAAATCAGCCTGTCCTTCGACAATGCCATCGTGAATGCCAACAAGCTGAAGGACATGCGCCCCGAATGGCAGCGCCGGTTCCTGACCTGGGGCATCCTGATTGCCGTCTTTGGCATGCGGATCGTCTTTCCGCTGCTGATCGTGGTGATCGCGGCGAAGATCGGGCCATGGCAGGCGCTGGTGCTGGCGGCCAGCCGGCCCGAGGAATACGCGCGCATCATGGCCGAGGCGCATATTCCGATTGCGGCCTTTGGCGGCACCTTCCTGATGATGGTGGCGCTGTCCTATTTCGTAGACCCGGAAAAGGACGTGCATTGGCTTGGCTGGCTTGAATCGCGCGCCGCGGCCTCGGCCCAGATCCGGGGGATCGAGGTGGGCGTGGTGCTGGCGCTGATCCTTGTGTTTTCCAAGCTTTTGCCAGCGGCGGAAAGCGGTGTCTTCGTCTCGTCGGCGCTTTACGGGCTGATCACCTTTCTGGCGGTCGAGGTGATTGGCGGGGTTCTGGACAAGTCGGATGAAACCATGTCGGCGGCGGCAAAGGGGGGCGTGGGCGCCTTTCTGTATCTGGAGGTTCTGGACGCCTCTTTCAGTTTTGACGGGGTGATCGGCGCCTTTGCGCTGTCGCATAACCTGTTCGTCATTGCCATCGGCTTGGGCATTGGTGCCATGTATGTGCGGTCGATGACCATCATGCTGGTCGAACGCGGCACGCTGGCCGAGTACCGCTATCTGGAGCACGGCGCCTTCTATGCCATCCTGATCCTGAGCGTGATCATGTATGCGCAATCGCTGATCCACATCCCCGAGGTGCTGACCGGCCTTGGTGGCGCGGCGCTGATCGGGTTCAGCCTGTGGTCATCCATCCGCTACAATCGGCAGCACAGCGCAGACGTGGATCAGGACTGAAAGGGAATGGAGCGGGCGGCGGGAATCGAACCCGCGTCTCCTGCTTGGAAGGCAGGGGTCTTACCATTACACAACGCCCGCGTCGGCGCTTGAAGTAATCGAAACCTCAGGGAGGGTCAACCGCCCGCATCATCATCTTCGCCCGGCACAAGAAAAAAGGGGGCGCCGCCCCCTATGCGGTTTCCTTCGAAAACCGCATTCCCCCGGAGTATTTCGAAAAGGTGCAAATCAGGCCGGGTGTCCGGCGCCTTGCACCTTTCCAAAATACTCCCGCCGGAGGCATCCAAGGTGGCGGCCGGGAAGACCGATCACATGTTCTGGGCCTGCGGAAAGCCAAGGATGTGATAGCCGCCATCGACATGGATGACCTCGCCCGTCGTAGAGGCGCCATAGGCTGAACAAAGCCAGACGGCAGTGCCCCCGATGGCTTCCAGCGTGGCATTGGCGCGCAGGGGGGCGTTTTCCTCGGTATGACGGAAGGTGGCGCGGGCACCGCCGATGGCCGCCCCGGCAAGGGTTTTCATCGGACCGGGAGAGATGGCGTTCACGCGCACCCCCTGCGGCCCCAGATCATTGGCCAGATAGCGCGTTGCGCTTTCCAGCGCTGCCTTGGCCACCCCCATCACGTTGTAATTGGGGGAAACCTTGTTCGAGCCCTGAAAGGTCAGCGTGATCAGGCTGCCGCCTTCCGGCATCATCTCGGCCGCGCGGCGGCTGACGTCGATGAAGGAAAAGC
This sequence comes from Paracoccaceae bacterium, assembly GCA_023260935.1. Taxonomy (GTDB): domain Bacteria; phylum Pseudomonadota; class Alphaproteobacteria; order Rhodobacterales; family Rhodobacteraceae; genus Pseudotabrizicola. Next base: position 4,050 of record JALQTL010000438.1, on the reverse strand, counting down.
ACGAGATGTTCAGCGAATTGGCAAAATTGCTGCGGCTGGTGTTGATGAAACGCCCGGTCAGCTCGTTCTTGTCGGAAAAGGCGATGGCGTGGATCAGGAAATCCATCGTGCCCCAGCGGTCCTTCAGCGCACCAAAGCAGGCATCAAGGCTGGCGTCATCGGTGACATCGACATCGACCAGCAGGTCAGACCCCACGCTGGCCGCAAGCGGTTCAACGCGCTTGCCAAAAGCCTCACCCTGATAGGAAAAGGCCAGTTCTGCGCCTTCTTCGGCCAATGCCTTGGCAATACCCCAGGCGATAGAGCGTTCATTCGCCACGCCCATGACAAGCCCGCGCTTGCCCTTCATCAGTTCGGCCATGTCGTCCGTCCCCCGAGATGCGCGGTCAGGCGCGATACTTGCTCATCACCAGCGTGGCGTTGGTGCCGCCAAAGCCGAAGCTGTTGGACAGCACGCTGTCGATCTCCACCCCTTCGCGCAGGGTGGTGACGATTTCGGACGGGTCAAGTGCCGGGTCAAGCGTGGTCACATTGGCCGAAGCCGCGATGAAATCGCCGTTCATCATGATCAGCGAATAGATCGCCTCGTGCACGCCGGTGGCGCCAAGGCTGTGCCCGGTCAGCGATTTGGTCGAAGCGGTGGGGGGCGTGGAGCCCTTGCCAAAGACGCGGCGGATTGCCTCCATCTCGGTCACGTCGCCCACGGGGGTGCTGGTGCCGTGAGAGTTGATATAGTCGATCTTGCGCCCCTGCGGCAGGGTAGAGAGGGCAAGGCGCATGGAGCGTTCGCCACCTTCGCCCGAAGGGGCGACCATGTCATAACCATCAGAGGTGGCGCCGTAGCCGGTGACTTCGCCATATATCCTGGCACCGCGCGCAAGGGCGTGGTTCAGTTCCTCCAGCACCACGACCCCGCCCCCCCCGGCGATGACGAAACCGTCGCGCGTGGCGTCATAGGTGCGGCTGGCGGTTTCGGGGGCGTCGTTATATTTCGAAGACATCGCGCCCATGGCATCGAACAGGCAGGACAGCGTCCAGTCCAGTTCCTCGCCCCCGCCGGCAAAGACGATATCCTGCTTGCCGAACTGGATCAGTTCCGCCCCGTTGCCGATGCAATGGGCGGATGTGGAGCAGGCCGAGGTGATCGAATAGTTCACGCCCTTGATCTTGAAGGGCGTGGCAAGGCAGGCCGAGGTGGTGGAGGACATGCCCTTGGTCACGCCGAAGGGGCCGATCCGCTTGGGACTTCCGGTTTCTCGGACGATGTTGTGGGCCTTGAAGAACGACTTGGTGGAAGGGCCGCCAGAGCCGACGATGATGCCGGTGCGGTCGTTCGAGATGTCTTTGTCTTCCAGCCCGGAATCCTTGACCGCCTGCTGCATGGCGATGAAGTTATAGGCCGCACCATCGCCCATGAAGCGCAGGTCGCGCTTGTCGATATGGTCTTCGAAGACGATGTTCGGCTGGCCATGGACCTGGCTGCGGAACCCGCGTTCGGCATATTCGGGGGCAAAGACGATGCCGGATTTCCCGGCGCGAAGGGATGCTTCCACCTCGGCCGCGGAATTGCCGATGGGGGAAACGATACCGATGCCGGTGATGACGACGCGACGCATGGGCGCTTTCCTCCGTAGGGGTCAGTTGGCCGAGAGGGCCACTTTCATGTCGGTGACCTGATAGATCACTTCGCCATCGGCTTCCACCCGGCCATTGGCAACACCCATCGTCAGGCGGCGGGTTTGCAGGGCCTTGGTGAAATCAACGAAATAGCGCAGCATCTTCCGGTCGGGGCGGACCATGCCGGTCAGCTTCACCTCGCCCACGCCAAGCGCATAGCCGCGCCCCTGCCAGCCGCGCCAGCCAAGGTTGAAGCCCGTAAGCTGCCACAGCCCGTCAAGGCCAAGGCAGCCCGGCATGATCGGGTTGCCGGGGAAATGGCATTCGAAGAACCACAGGTCGGGGGTAATGTCGAATTCCGCGACCACATGGCCCTTGCCGAATTCGCCGCCGTCTTCGGAAATCTCGGTGATGCGGTCCATCATCAGCATCGGCGGCGCGGGCAGTTGCGCATTGCCGGGGCCGAAGAGTTCACCCCGCGCGCAGGCCAGAAGCGCTTCCTTGTCGAAGCTGGTCGGATAGTCAGCCATCAGTGCCGGTTCCCTTGTCCTGTCTTTCCCGTTGGGTACCCGTGTATCACCCGCATGGAAGGGGTGGCAAGGGCGGCCATCTCCCGGCTGCCGGGCCAGTTGCGACCGATTTTCATTTGAAATTGGCGCCTGCCGCACCCTATATAGGGGCAGGGTATGAGGACGCGGAATGGCCAACGGGGCAGGGACAATGGTGGCGGACTGGTTGGCGCGGGGCGGCTTGCGGCCCACGCGGCAGCGGCTGGCACTGGCGGAACTGCTGGTGGGCGATGGCGAAGACCGCCATGTAACTGCCGAAAGCCTGTATGCCCTTTCGCTGAAAAGCGGTGAAAAGGTAAGCTTGGCAACGGTTTACAACACCTTGCGTGCCTTTTGCGATGCCGGTCTGATGAATGAGGTGGTCGTGGATGGGTCGAAAAGCTATTTCGACACCCGCATGGATGACCACCCGCATTTCTATTGGGAAGAAACGGCCGAACTGACGGACGCGCCCAAGGATCAGTTGCAGATCACCGGCCTGCCGGAAGCACCCGATGGCACCGAAGTGGCCCGGGTGGATGTGGTCATCCGCCTGCGCAAAAAGGCCTGAGCGCGCCGGACTATCCGAAAACCCGCTCTCCCTGTTCGTCGATCATGCGCTTTGCCTTGGCTATCGAGGCCGCGATGGCCGTCGCTTCGTCATCGATCGTATCGGCGCGGATCAGCGTGTGGCTGCGGCCGTCTTTTTCGATCCGGGCCGAAAGCCGAAAGCGCGGGCCATCCTTGATCGGCGTGGGTGTGATGCTGAAGCCGTTATAATCTTCCGACGGATGCTTCGCCGCCGCGGGATCGGTCTTTGGGCGGGAGCCGAAGAGTTTTGACAGAAGAGACATGATGAGAAGTTCCCGGCATTGACGCTTTGTTCCAGAATGGCGGAACCGACAGGGGTGTCAATCGCCGGGCCCGAGCTTCGGCCAGCGGATTGAAGAAGATCGGGCAAGATTGCCCCGAAACACTGTGGAATTAAGGCATTGCCGGGTACCCTTCGACCACCCGAAGAAGGTCTGGCGCCTTCTGCTCATCTGTCGCGCAACAGGCGGATGATCGTGCAATAGGTGCTGCGGGCCTCTCCGGCCGAGATGCCCTCATCGCCCTTGTCTGTTCCGAACCGGGTGAAGAGCCCCATCTGCGTCTTGCGGCTGGCGTCAAGGGTGAAGGTGATCCCCTGACCTTGCTTGCGTGGCGGTGGCGAGGCCCGGTAGATCCTTGTCCGTGCCGTCAGGCCAAGCGCGCGGATCACATAGTCACCCGCCGCGCAAAGGTATTGCGTCTCGGCTTCGGGGCTGGGGAATTCGACGATGAAGGTCTTCGCGTCCACCGGGCGGACCCGCATTCCGTTCTGCGCCGTGAACGCCTCGGCGGGCAGGGCAAAGACAAGGGCGGCGAACATGAGCGGGCGAAACATGGAACCTCCAAGATAGCCTTGCTGCATGATCGCCGGTTTTCGCGCGGATGTCTTGCTTTCCCGCGTTCAAGATTGTGCGAGCCGCGGACTTAAAGGACAGCGGCCGCCGGGTAAAGGGCGGCCGCCTTCCTTACTGATCCAGAAAGCTTCGCAGCTTGCGCGACCGGCTGGGGTGCTTCAGCTTTCGCAGGGCCTTGGCTTCGATCTGGCGGATGCGTTCGCGGGTAACACTGAACTGCTGGCCGACCTCTTCCAGCGTATGGTCGGTGTTCATGCCGATGCCAAAGCGCATGCGCAGGACGCGTTCTTCGCGGGGGGTGAGCGATGCCAGAACCCGCGTGCAACGCGCCGGTGACGCCGCTCCCACTGCGCGCAAGTGCATGTGTGTCCGTGCAGCACGCGGAAGAGGGAGGGAGAGACCCTTTGAACCACGGGAGTTAGGCTAGTACTGTACCGTAC
>JALQTL010000370.1 GCA_023260935.1 Paracoccaceae bacterium | reverse complement strand
TCCCCAAGAAGACCCCGCCGTTCTGCGCCCCCGAAAGCTGGGTGCTTTGCCCCGGCGAAAAGCCGAAGACCAGCCCGGCATAGGGTTCAAGGATCAGCTCCTGAAGGAAATAAGCGGTCATCGACAGGAAGATGAACAGGGTGAAGCGCCGGGCCTTGGGTTCGGCCCAGACCTCGGCCAAACCCTGACGGAAGGGGGCAGCCTCGGCCTCGCGCGTGGCGATGACACGCCGTTCGATCCCCCAGATGGCCAGCACCGTCACCAGCAGGGCGCCGCCCGTAACGATGCCCACGATGCGCAGCAGCAATGCGGGGGTATAGGGGTCAAGGAAAGCGCCCACAGTGCCCGCGGTGGCGGCAATGCCGAAGATCATCATCAACCATGTGATCGTGGCAGCCGCGGCGCGGCGGCGCGGCGCCGTGGCTGTGGCCAGAAGCGCCAGCAGCGAGGTGCCCGAGGCCCCTGCCCCGACCCCGATCAGCGCATAGGCCAGAACCGAAAGCGCAAGGCCAGCCCCCGGATGCGTGGCCATGACCACAACGCCAAGGGCCGCCAGAAAGGCGCCAAGCGCCAGTGCGGCCATGCCGCCGATGACAAAGGCGGTGCGGTTGCCCCGGGTATCGGAATGGAAACCCCAGTTCGGCCGGGTGATCTGGATGCCGTAATGCAAGGCCACCAGCGCGCCGGGCAGCACCGCGGGCAGCGCCAGTTCCACCACCATCAGCCGGTTCAGCGTGCTGGTCGTCAGCACCACCACCGCGCCAAGGCACATCTGCACAAGGCCAAGCCGGACGATCTGGACCCAGCCCAGCGTCATCCCGCCCCCCCGAGCGACCGCAGCGCAAAGGCCGAGATCATCATTCCCGAGACATAGAAAACGATCCCCGTGCCGTTGTACCATGGCGCGTATTTCTTCGGATCGCGGAACAGACGCTTCATGGCCGCCATCTGCGCCAGCAAAAGCACAGTCACCGCCAGCGCATGCCAAGGCTTGCCCCAGATCAGCAGAAGCGCGATCACCACTGCCTGCGCCATGGCCATCACCGTGCAGGCGATCCGGGCCGCCACCTCGGGGCCCAGCACCACCGGCAAGGACCGCACGCCATGCCGACGGTCTCCCTCCAGTGCCTTGAAATCATTGAGCGTCATGATGCCATGGGCGCCAAAGGCATAAAGGAGTGCGATGATCACCACCTCGAAGCGCGGGGCCGCGCCCAGAAGCACGGCCGCCCCGGTGAACCAGGGCAGGCCTTCGTAGGACAGGCCCACCAGCCCCGGCCCCCACCAGCCCGACCGTTTCAGCCGCACCGGCTCGGCCGAATAGGCCCAGGCCGCCAGCACGCCCAAAACGGTGGCGCCGAAGCCCCAGGGGCCAAGGAGCCAGCCGATGGCCAGCGACAACACCGACATTGCCAGCGCGATCCACAGCCCCCACCGCCCCGGAATGCGGCCCGACGGAATCGGGCGATGCGGCTCGTTCACGGCATCGACATGCCGGTCGCACCAGTCATTCGCGGCCTGGCTCATGCCGCAGACGACCGGGCCGGCCAGCACCATCCCCAGAATGACCATGGGCCACTGCCCCGAAAGCGGCACGCCCGCCGACACCGCGCCGCACAGATAGGCCCAGATCGGCGGGAACCATGTGATCGGCTTGATCAGCTCCAGCATGGCGCGGGGCTGAGGTATGCTGCGGGGGGCAAGGGTTTCGCTGAAGCTCATATGTCAACTACACATTACATTGCAGAGTCGGACAAGGGCCCAAATGCCGCAGACTGTCATTTTATCCTGACAGTTCGGGCAAAACGAAAGAACAAGGGCTCTGCCCCTCGGCCTGCGGCCTCACCCCGGAGTATTTTTGCCAAGATGAAGGGCGAAATCGGCGCGGATCAGCGGGCCCGGGGCGTGACGGTGAAGCGGCAGGCGCCCGCGCCCGTGGCTGCGCAGGAGACCTCGGCCACCACGGCCGAGCGCCAGACGAGGCGGGAAAACAGCCGCTCGAACACGGCCGCATGCCAGTGGCACATGGGCGCGGCGGCGTACTCGCCCCGGATCAGCGGATTGTTCACGATCTCGAAGGTGAGGGGCCGCCAGCCCGTCACCCGAAAACTGCCGGTTCCGGCAAAGGTCCAGGCATGGCGGGAGATGGCCGCGACCAGCAGCCGGGCACCCAGAAAGCCGGGCAGCGCGCGGATCACAGCGCGGGCCGGCGCGGGAATGCGGTTGCGCAGGATGTAATCGCCGGTGGCCAGCCCCGCCAGCCGCAACAGGCCATCGGCCCGGTCGGGCAGACAGAGGCGGACTGCGCGGTGCACGGCGGCGCAATCGCCTTCGGGCAGCATGCCGCTGTCGGCCGGCGGCACGGCGACCCTGGCGGTTTCCATCACCAGATCGCGGGCCGGCCGGCCTTCGCAATGGTCGAGGATGGCGATGGTTTGCAGGATGGCATTGGGGCCGATACGGCCGCCTGTCTGTACTGTCAGGATCTGACCGCCATCCATGATGCGCCCCCTTTATTCCGCCGGCTCCTGATATTCTTCTCGGCCGCCGCCGCAGGCCATGACGCGCCCTGCCGCGCGTCCCTCTGCCGCATCTTCGGGCAGGCGGAAGCCACTGCGTTCGGCGGCGCGCTCTTTCATCTGGGCGCGCACGGCCTCTTGCCGTTCCTTGTGCTTGCGGCTGCGTTCGGCGC
>JALQTL010000224.1 GCA_023260935.1 Paracoccaceae bacterium | reverse complement strand
TTTACTGCAACTCTTGCAGCTAGTGCTATTAGCGGAACAATCAATCTAGCTGATGTTTCGGTAGGTGTATTCACCAAGGCTCTGGAAAACATATCATTCTTAAGAGCCCAGAATGGTGGTGTACAAAGCCGCATGGCTTTCAACCTGGGAAGAGGGGTTCGACTCCCCTACGGGCTGCCATCCCCCCCTCACATCCTGCCATTCCCTCCACACATCGTTGTGACGCGTTGGCCTTTACGCGCAACGAGAGGCATTTGGCGGTTTTGCTGCTGATGATGCCCTGACTGCAACGCCCTGCCTCGCCTGCGGCAGGCGCGGATCTGGTGGCACGGGTTTGCATTTCACGCCGGGATATGGTTTACCCGCCCCCCGGTTCCGAAGGCTGTGCCTGTGCAAGGGCGTGGTCGCGCGGGCCATTTGAAACAAAAGCCTGGTTCCCACTGTGCCCGCCCCCAGGGCCGGCACGGACAAGCGGCCCTCTCGGGCCGCGTCCCACCGGAAGACCAAGGCAAAAAACCGCTGTCGCGCGATGTGCAGTGCCCCCGAAGCCCCATGGTTTCGGGCCAGATGCGCTTTCGGCCGAATGGCCCGCGCTGAAAACGAGGAACGCTGATGAGCCAGATCGAACCCGAAGCACAACTGGAAGCACCAGAGGTCGAACCGATCCCCGAACCCGAGGGCAAGACGGAGATCATCGAAACCGATTATGACATCGGCCAAGACAATTTCAGTGGCGCCGTCTCATTGGAACTGGACATCCACAAGGTGGTGTTTTCGGTTTCCGCTGTCGGGATCATGCTGTTCACCTTTCTGACACTGGCCTTTCAGAACGATATCGAACCCCTGTTCATCGGCCTGCGGGACTGGCTGACCGGCAACCTTGGCTGGTTCTTCCTTTTGTCGGGCAACATCTTCGTGCTGGTCTGCCTTGGGCTGGTCCTATCACCGCTAGGCCGCATCCGTCTGGGCGGGCCGGGGGCGACGCCGGATTTCGGGTATATTGGCTGGTTTTCCATGCTTTTCGCCGCCGGCATGGGCATCGGGCTGATGTTCTTTGGCGTGTCCGAGCCGATGTCGCATTATTCGACGGCCTTTGGCGGGGTTTCTGTCGGTGAAGACGGGCTGCGCACCGATTGGGCACCGCTGGGCGGCGCCGAAGGCAATGTAGTTGAAGCTCAAAGACTGGGCATGGCGGCCACGATCTTCCACTGGGGCCTGCACCCTTGGGCGATCTATGCGATCGTGGCGCTGGCGCTGGCCCTGTTCAGCTATAACAAGGGCCTGCCGCTGACGCTGCGTTCGGCCTTCTACCCCATTTTCGGCGAACGCGTCTGGGGCTGGCCCGGTCATGTCATCGATATTCTGGCCGTGTTCGCCACCGTCTTCGGGCTGGCAACCTCGCTTGGGATCGGGGCGCAGCAGGCCGCCGCAGGGCTTGATTTCCTGTTCGGCCTTGGCACCAGCAATACGATCCTGATCCTCTTGATCATCGGGATCACGCTGATCGCCATCGTCTCCGTCGTGCGCGGGCTGGAAGGCGGGGTGAAGGTTCTGTCCGAAATCAACATGGGCCTTGCGGCCCTGCTTTTGCTGTTCGTGATCCTTGCCGGGCCGACACTAGCGGTCGTGACCGGCTTTTTCGACAACCTGATCGCCTATGGCCGGTATCTGCCAGAACTGTCGATGCCCTTCGGGCGTGACGATGCCAATTTCGCCGGCGGCTGGACGGCCTTCTACTGGGCCTGGTGGATCAGTTGGTCGCCCTTTGTGGGCATGTTCATTGCCCGTGTCAGCCGCGGGCGCACAGTGCGCGAATTCCTGATCGCGGTTCTGATCGTGCCAACCATCCTGTCGGTCCTGTGGATGACGGCGATGGGGGGCACGGCCATCGGGCAGGTCGTCAATGACGGCTTTACCGCCGCGCAGGATGCCGCGCTGGAACTGAAGCTGTTCCAGATGCTGACCCAGTTGCCGCTGACCGCGATTTCCTCGTTCGTCGGGATCCTGCTGGTGGTGGTGTTCTTTGTCACCTCATCGGACTCCGGCTCTTTGGTGATCGATACGATCGCGGCGGGCGGCAAGACCAATGCGCCCGTGATCCAGCGCGTCTTCTGGGCCAGCTTCGAGGGCGCGGTTGCCGTTGCGCTGCTGCTTGGCGGTGGCCTTGCCGCCTTGCAGGCCATGGCCGTATCCACGGGGCTGCCCTTCACGCTGGTGCTGCTGGGCGCCTGCTATGCCGTGGTACGCGGGCTGATGAACGAACCGCGTTGACCACCGCCCTGTTACAGCGCCCTGTTCCGGCGCCGCCAGCAGGTCGGCGCCGGGACACCCCCCTAAAGGCCCCCTGCCCTTGGCCCCATGGGCCCACGCCGGTCATGTGCCGCAGTCAGGAATGCAGCCCGTTTGCGAATTAGCCTTTGAGGCCGGGCGCCCGCTCTGCTTTTGTCGGGGCAAGCTGCCAAGGGAACTGCCGATGACAACGCCCCAGATT
>JALQTL010000119.1 GCA_023260935.1 Paracoccaceae bacterium | reverse complement strand
ATGTGACGGGTGCCTATCCGCTGGATATCGACGGTGACGGCATCCTTGATCTTGCCGTGCTGCGCGCCGGGCCGAACCTGCTGCTGAAGGGTGAAGGCGATTGCCGGTTTCACGATGCAGGCACGGAATGGGGTTTTGATGGCGGCAACCGCTGGGCCACGGCCTTCAGCGCCACATGGGAAGCGGGCCGCGATTGGCCCACCCTTGCCATCGGCAATTACGTCAACCGCGATGATCCCAAGGGCCCGTTCGAGGCCTGTGACGTGAACGAACTGCATCGCGGGGCGGTTGGGCGCGCGGGCGGGCGTTTTGAGGCGCCCGAAATCCTGACCCCCGGCTTTTGCGCGCTGTCGATGCTGATTTCGGATTGGAAGCGCAACGGGGTGCCGGAACTGCGTATCTCGAACGACCGGCATTATTATGTGCGCGCGGGCTATGAGCAGATGTTCTCGCTGAACCCCCTGAAGGAATACGGCGATGCCGAAGGCTGGCCCCGGCTGAAGCTGTGGGGCATGGGCATCGGCAGCCGCGACATCACCGGCGACGGCCTGCCCGAGGTTATGCTGACCTCGATGGCCGATCAGCTTTTGCAGATCAACAAGGGTGGCGGGGTCATGCAGGATGCGCCCTATGGCATCGGCACCTATGCAACCTCGCCCTACAAGGGCGATGACGGGCGCCCGTCAACCGGCTGGCACGCCGAATTCGGCGATGTGGATAACGACGGTCGCCCCGATCTGTTCATTGCAAAGGGGAATGTCGACCAGATGCCGTCGAATGCCATCCATGACCCCAACAACCTGCTGATGCAGCAGCCCGATGGCACCTTTGTGGAAAAGGCCGATGCCGCCGGCGTGGGCACGGGCGAACGGTCACGCGGGGCAGGGTTTGCTGATCTGAACCGGGATGGCCGGCTTGATCTGGTGGTGATGAACCGCCGCGCGCCGATGGAGCTTTGGCAGAACGTCACCGAAGGCAGCGGCCACTGGGTGCAGCTTGAACCTTTGCAGGACGGACCTAACCGTCGCGCGGTTGGTGCATGGGTGGAACTGCGCACCCCCGCCGGCGTTCAGTCACAGGAAGTGACGGTGGGGGGCGGCCATGTTTCCGGCCATGCGGGCCCGCTGCATTTCGGCCTTGGTGCCGAAGACGGGGCCGAGGTGCGCGTGATCTGGCCCGATGGGGGCGTCAGCGATTGGCAGAAAGTGGCCCCGGGCCGTGTCATCCGGCTGGTCCGCGCGGGCAACGGATTTTCCCAGAACTGACCTGCGGCGCCACGGGCTAGCGATCAACCGGCAGTCCCGAAGGCACACGGGCCGGAATACCAAGCCGCCCGGTGGCTGCCGTCGGGCTTTCCAGCGCCTTCAGAAAGGCCAGGATCTGATCGAATTCGCTTTCGCTCAGCGCGACGGGCGGGCGCGTCACGGCCCCGGCAATGGCGGCAACTTCGGCCGCGTCTTCCATCACGGCCCAGTCGGGTTTTTCTGCCTTGAAGGGTGCCAGAACGGCAGAGCGTCGATAGCTGGCAAGCCCTGCCACCGGATCGGCGTGGAACCGCAGGAACGCGCCCAGATCGCTGTGCCCGCCAGCATGGCCATAGGGCGCCGTCAGCGTGACATTGCGCAAGGACGGCGTGCGAAAGGCATAGCGGTCTTCGGGCCGGTTCGTCACCCGCATCCGGCCGATATCGCGCTGGTGGCGTTCAAACCGCTCTCCCTTTCCCGGGCCAAGCTGGGGGGTGCCCATGGCATGAAAGCCGTGATCGGTCTGGAACGGGCCGGAATGGCAGTCGGCGCAGCCGGCCTTTCCGTAAAACAGCGCCATGCCCGCCCGGGCCTCAGGCGCAAGATCGCCTTCGCCGCGCAGAAAGGCATCAAAGGGCGAGTCATCCGACCGGAATTCAAAGGCCACAAAATCCGCGATGGCGTTCGAGATATCGGAAAATGCCAGCTTGCGCCCGCGCGTTTCAGGTTCGGCCGCATCGAACAGCGCCCGGTATTCAGGGATCGCCTCGACCCGCGCGGCGATCTTGTCCCAAGCCCCGCCGGGGGCAGTGATGATCCCCTGACGCACGGCAGTTGAAACCTCGTTCTCGTCATAATGCCCGGCCATTTCGTCGGGTGACAGCACCGGAAACATGTTCTGCGCCGACAGGATCGACGAAAAGCCCGCCACCATCTCATCCTCCAGCGGGGTGCGCAGGCCCGAAGGGCGGGTGCTGTCCTTTTCCAGCCGCCCGTCATGGAACATCCGGATGAATTCATGCGCCCCAAGGTTCCACAATGCGGGCGAATTGCGCGGAATCCGCTGTTCAGGCATGTTGGCAGGGTCGGCGACCCGGTCCGGGCCCAGCCCGATGCCGCCTTCGCCAAGCGCCAGCGACTGCCCGTCAGAGGTGCCAAAGCGTGGATGATGGCAGGTTGCGCAGGAAATCGTCCGGTTGCCCGAGATCACCTTGTCGTGAAACAGCAATTGCCCCAGTCGGGCGCGGCTTTCTTCGATCAGCCGGAAATCGGCATCCGTCACGGGGGGCGGCAGGGTTGATGGAGCAGGCGCTTCTGCGGGCGTTTCCGCCTGCGCGGCAAGGGCCAGCATGATCAGACCGCAAAGTGCCAGATGTCGCATCTTTCCTCCCCGTTTTACCAAACCAATACACAGGGCCGGCTGCGGGAAAAGGGAAAAAAGCCGCCGATGCCCCGCCCCGGCGCATTGCACCACGCCGCCCCCCCTGCGATAGTGGAAGGCAAGAGGCGGGGGGCGGTTTTTGGCGCGTTTTCACAGTTGCACCCGTGGCGCAGGACTTCTGGCCCTGCTGGTGGCCATGGCCTTGCCGGCCCCGCAGGTGCGCGCGCTTGAGCGGGTTGATTTTCAGGTTTCGGGCGGCGGCGAAAACCTTGATGGCGCGCTGCGCGCCGCGTCTGTTCTGCTGACGCTGACCCCGGGTCAGGCTACACCCGATGATGTGCTGGCCTCGGCCCGTGCCGAATACGGCCGGCTTGTGGGCGCGCTTTATGCCGAAGGTCATTATTCAGCTGTCGTGTCGGTTCTTGTGGATGGCCGCGAGGCTGCATCCATTCCGGCACTGGATGCCCCGGGCCGCATCAACCGGGTTGTGGTCAGGGTGGACCCCGGCCCCCCTTTCCGGTTTGGTCAGGCCGTGGTTGGTCCGCTGGCGCCCAAGACGGTTCTGCCCAAGGCCTTTGCCCGTAGCGAAACCGCCCACAGCGGCCTGATCGCCGAAGCGGCGGGTGCTGGCGTTGACGGCTGGCGTGCGCAGGGGCATGCCAAGGCAAGCATCGCCAGCCAATCCATCGTGGCCGACCACCGTGCCAATACCATCGACGCCGACATCCGGCTGCAAGCCGGCCCGCGCCTGCGGTTTGGTCCTGTCACGATTCAGGGCCAGCAGCGCACCCGGGAAGGCCGTATTCGCAAGATCGCGGGCCTGCCGGAGGGGAAGGTTTTCGATCCCGCCGAAGTGACCCGCGCCGCCAACCGCCTGCGCCGCACCGGCACTTTCCGGTCCGTCAGCATTGCCGAAGATGAGGCAGTTACCCCGCCCGATCTGCTGGGCATGACCATCGAGGTGGTCGAGGAAAAGAAGCGCAGGCTCAGTTTTGGTGTGGAGCTTTCCAGCCTTGAAGGACTTGACCTTTCGGCAAGCTGGCTGCATCGCAACCTGCTGCGCGGGGCGGAACGGCTGAAAGTCGATGCCCATGTCCGCAACATCGGCGGGTCGACCAGCGGGATCGATTACGGCATCGGGGTCGCCATCGACCGCCCCGCCACACTGACCCCCGACACCACCCTGCGGTTTGCAACGGAACTGGGCCATATCGAAGACCCCGACCAGACCGCCGACACGCTGACGGCGACGCTGGGGTTTCGCCATGTCTTCAGCGATACGCTGACCGGCCGGCTGGAACTGGGATATGAATATGCCAACGGCACCAGCTTTACCACCGATGGCACGCCCTTTGGCCGTTTTCTGTTCCGGTCTTTGACCCTGCCCGTCGGCCTGACATGGGACCGCCGCGACAGCACCACCGATGCCAAGCGCGGCTTTTACATCGATGCCGAGGTGAAACCCTTTCTTGGCCTTGGCACCACCGGATCGGGCGCGCGCCTCTACGGCGATCTGCGTGGCTATCGCAGCTTCGGGCCCAAGCGCGGGCTGGTGCTTGCGGCAAGGGTTCAGGCGGGGGCGGTGCTTGGTTCTGGGCTGCTGCAAACCCCGCGCGATGACCTGTTCCTGTCTGGCGGGGGCGGCACGGTGCGGGGGCAACCCTACCAGTCGCTTGGCATCAACGTCGCGCGTGGTCCGGTCAGTCTTTTGGTGGGCGGCAACCGCTTTCTTGCCGCCTCGGTCGAGGTGCGGACCAAGATCACCGACAGCATCGGCGTGGTCGGCTTTGTCGATGCAGCGCGTATCGGCCTTGACGATTTCTTCAGCACCGCTGGCGACTGGCATGCTGGCGCCGGTCTGGGTCTGCGATATGATACCGGGATTGGCCCGATCCGGTTGGATGTGGCCGCGCCCGTGGGCGGCGACACCGGCAAGGGCGCGCAGATTTACATCGGCCTGGGGCAAGCCTTCTGATGCGGTGGCTGGCTCTTTCCTTGGCACTTGCCTTTGCCCTGCCGCTGCCGGCACGGTCGCAGGAACCTGCGGCCGAACGGGCCGACAGGGACAGGATCACCGCCTTTCTGGAAGACAGTCTTTCCGGCGCCGGGCGCGAGGTCATTCTGGAAGGCTTTCGGGGGGCCTTGTCGTCGCGCGCCACAGCCACAAGATTGACCATCGCCGATAGTCAGGGCGTCTGGCTGACGCTGAACGACATCGTGCTGGACTGGAACCGTGCATCCCTGCTGCGCGGGGCGGTGTCGGTCAATGAACTTTCGGCCGGGGAAATCATCGTCGCCCGCGCGCCCGTTGCCGAAGCCTCTGCGCCTTCGCCCGAAGCTTCGGGTTTTGCCTTGCCAGAGCTTCCCGTTTCCATCGATATCCGCAAGCTTTCGGCTGATCGTGTGGTGCTTGGCGAACCGCTGCTGGGCCAACCGGTCGAGGGCCGGATCGAAGCCTCGGCCGCGCTGTCGGGCGGGCAGGGAAATGCCAGTCTTCAGATCTTGCGCACCGATGCCGGGCCCGATGGGCAGCTTGATCTTTCCACCAGCTTTGACAATGAAAGCAGGCGGTTGTTCCTTTCGCTGGCTGCGGTCGAGGCGGCGGGGGGCATTGCTGCCACCTTGCTGGACCTGCCGGGAAATCCGGCGGTGGAGCTTGGCGTCAAGGGCGGCGGTCCGCTGGATGATTTCGCCATGACCGTGGACCTGAAATCCGACGGTGCCGAACGTCTGGCCGGCTTGGTGACGCTGAAGGGCACGGATCAGGGGGGCACGCGCTTTGATGCCGATCTGGGCGGCGATCTGGCGCCGCTGTTCCTGCCCCAATACGCCGGCTTCTTTGGCGATGACATCCGCTTGGCGGCCGCGGGGGAACGTCGGGCTTCGGGCAGTTTGGCGCTTGATACGCTTGCCTTGCGCACCCGGTCGCTGGATCTGTCGGGGTCTGCGGTTCTGGCGGCCGATGGCGTGCCGGCGCGGTTTGATCTGAAGGGGCGGCTGGAAGACCCCGAAGGCCAGCCCGTTGCCATTCCCGGCGCGGCGGGCGTGACGGTCGGCGGCGCCGACCTGAACATTGGCTATGATGCGGCCACGGGCGAAACATGGCGCGCGCAGGTTGCGGCAACCGGCGTGCGCACGGGCACGGGCGACTTCCCGTCGCTTCGCCTGCGGGGATCGGGGCGGATACAGCGGCAAGGCGCAGGCGTGCTGGTGGGCGGCACCATCGACGCCGGGGCCGATGCGATCCGGCTGGCTGATGCGGCCCTGCAACAGGCGGTGGGCGAAACTGTGCGTTTGCGCGGGCGGTTCTGGTGGCAGCAGCAGGAAGACGGTCTGACCCTGTCGGATGTGCGCCTGACGGCGGGCGATGACCTGACGGCCCGGCTGGCCGGGCAAATCAAGGGGCTGGCGACCGGCTTTGAACTTTCCGGCCGGGCAGAGGTGGCGCTGGCCGACATGGCCCGCCTTTCCGGCCTGGCCGCGCGCCCGCTGTCGGGGCAGGGCAACGTGGCTCTGGAAGGCAGCGGCAGCCCGCTGGGCGGCGAGTTTGATCTGCGCCTTGCGGTCAAGGGGCAGGATCTTGCGATTTCCCAAAAGCAGGCGGATGATCTTCTGGCCGGGCCTTCTTCGCTGTCGGTCGATATGCGCCGTGATGCCCTTGGCACCGAATTGCGCAGCTTTTCGGTGCAAACAACCGGGCTATCGGCCGAAGGAGCGGGCCGGGTCAGTTCGCAGGATGCCCGCGTCACCCTTTCGCTGGCTGCGCCCGATCTGGCGGTTCTGGGCCCTGAATATGCCGGGTCCATCGCGGGCCGGGCGACGCTGACCGGGGTGGTCGGGCTGGGGCAGGGCGATGTGACGGCCGATCTGTCGGGGCAGGGCCTGCGTCTGGGCCTGCCGCAGATCGAAAGCCTGCTTCAGGGCAATTCCGGCATCACTCTGAAGGCCACCCTGCGCGACAAGGTGGTGACGATCGACACCGCCGATGTGACGGCGACCGGGCTGACCGCCAGTGCCAAGGGCCGGCTGTCTCAGGCGGAAAGCCAGATTTCTGCCCGTGTCGCGCTGGATGATCTGGGCAGCCTGCTGCCCGGTCGATCAGGGCGCGTGGTGGCCACGGCCGAAGTGGCCGGGCAGCCCGACAATGCCACCCTGCGCCTTGATGCCAATGCCACCAACCTGCGCATCGGTCAGGCCGAGGTCGACCGGGTTCTGGCGGGGCAATCCAGCCTGAAGGCTGATCTGCGGCTGGTAGAGGGCCTTGTCCGGATTGACGCGGCCCGGCTGTCCAACCCTCAGATCACCGCCAGTGCCGCCGGGCGTGTGGGGGCCAGCGAACGCCAGATCGATCTGGAGGCGCGGCTGGCCAATCTGGCAATCCTGCTGCCCGATTTTCCCGGTGCCGTTACACTGCGCGGAACGGCGACCGAACGTGGGGCAGGCTATGATCTGGCCGTGCAGGGCACGGGCCCGGGCGGCATAGATGCGCAGGTCAGGGGGAATGTGGCTGCCGATTTTGCCACCGCCAATCTGTCGATCGATGGGTCGGCGCAGGCGGGGCTGGCCAACCCCTTTCTGGGAACGCGGCGTGTTTCCGGCCCGGTCCGGCTGGCGCTGCGGCTTTCCGGGCCGATCGGTTTGGGGGCGCTTTCGGGTTCGGTGCGGCTGACAGAGGGGCGTCTGGCCGACCCTTCATTGCCCTTCGCGCTTCAGGCGATGGCGGCCGATATCGCGCTATCCGGCGGGCAGGCGCGGCTGGACGGATCGGCGCAGGTTTCCACCGGCGGCACGCTGACGGTGGCAGGCAGCATCGGGCTGGCCGCCCCTTATGCCGCCGATATTGGCCTTGGCCTGCGCGCCATCACCATTCGTGAACCCGACCTGTTCCGGGCGCTGGTCAACGGGGATTTGCGGCTGTCGGGCCCCGTTCTGGGTGGATCGATGCTGTCGGGGCGGATCGCGGTGCCCGAATCCGAGGTGCTGGTTGCCTCTACCGGCCTTGGTGGGGCTGGCACGCTGCCCGACCTTTCGCACCGCAACGAACCCGCCGCAGTGCGTGAAACCCGCCGCCGCGCAGGCTTGCTGGCCGACGCATCGGCGGCGGATGCGGCGGGGCCCGCCCGGCCCTATACGCTGGACCTGACGATTTCGGCCCCGAACCGGCTGTTCGTGCGCGGCCGGGGGCTGGATGCAGAACTGGGGGGGGAACTGCGGGTAAGGGGGACCACTGACAATGTGATCCCGTCGGGTGGCTTCAACCTGATCCGGGGGCGGCTGGATATTCTGGGCCGCCGGATCGACCTGACCGAGGCAACGCTGCAACTGGAAGGCAGCTTTGACCCGTTCCTGCGCATTCTGGCCGCGACCGAGGCGGATGGCATCACCACGGGGGTCGAGATCGAGGGGCAGGCCAGCGACCCGCAGGTGCAATTCACCTCCAGCCCGCCCCTGCCGCAGGAAGAGGTTGTCGCACAGTTGCTGTTCGGCAAGCGGCTGGAAAACCTTTCGGCCTTTCAGGCCCTGCAACTGGCCAATGCCGTGGCCACGCTGGCCGGGCGTGGCGGGGAAGGCATCGTTTCAAGCCTGCGCCGTGGCTTCGGGCTGGACGATCTGGACGTTCAGACCGCCGATGACGGATCAACGCAGCTGAAGGCCGGGAAATACATTGCCGAAAATGCCTATACCGAGGTTGTGGTAGGCAATTCCGGCAAGACGGAAATCAACCTGAACCTTGACATCAGCAAGACGCTGACGCTGAAGGGCCGGGTTGGCTACGACGGCAACACCGGCATCGGGTTGTTTTTCGAACGCGATTACTGATCGGTCAGCAGGGCTCTTTCCAGGCGTCGATGATGGCCACCGCCTCGGCCGCGGTTTCGACGAAATGGAACAGGTCAAGGTCTTCGATGCTGATCGTGCCTGCTTCGGCAAGCGCCTTCCAGTTGATGATGTGTTCCCAGAATGCCTTGCCGAACAGCAGGAAGGGGATCGGCTTCATCCGCTTTGTCTGGATCAGCGTCAGGCTTTCGAACATTTCGTCCAGGGTGCCGAACCCCCCGGGGAACACGCAGACTGCCTTTGCCCGCATCAGGAAATGCATCTTGCGGATGGCGAAATAGTGGAAGTTGAAGCACAGGTCCGGCGTGACATAGCCGTTCGGGGCCTGTTCATGTGGCAGCACGATGTTCAGACCGATAGACTGGCCCCCCGCCTCATGCGCACCGCGGTTCCCGGCCTCCATCACGCCCGGCCCGCCGCCGGTGATGATCACGTTTTCGCGCCCGTAGCTGGCCATGCTGCGTTCGGTCATGGCGCGGGCAAACAGCCGCGCTTCTTCGTAATAGCGTGACAGTTCCGCCAGCGCCGGGGTCTTTGCCTGATCCTTCGCCTCGGGCGACGGAATGCGGGCCCCGCCGAACAGCACGATCGTCGATTCGATCCCGCGTTCATCCATCACCAGCTGCGGCTTCAGCAGTTCCAGTTGCAGACGCACGGGCCGCAATTCTTCGCGCGTCATGAAATCCTTGTCGGAAAAGGCCAGACGATAGGCGGGGGCGCGGGTCTGTGGCGTATCGGGGATGCGGCCGGCGGCGACCAGATCCTGCGTACTGTCGCGGAAAGGGTGATTGCGCGGTTCGTCTTTCATGCGTCCGATGTCCTGCCTTCGCATTGCGTGGGGGTGACGCAAGCCTTATAGGCTACGCCCCAGAGGACCAACCGAAAAGGGACCGCCCGATGCATTACGCCGATCTGGAAGCCGCCATCGAAGCCGCCTGGGAAAGCCGCGATACCGTTTCGCCGCAGACCACCGGCCCGGTGCGAGAGGCGATTGTGGAAACCCTTGCCGCGCTGGACAGCGGGGCGCTTCGGGTGGCCGAAAAGCGTGGCGCCGACTGGCATGTCAACCAATGGGCAAAAAAGGCGGTGCTTTTGTCATTCCGGTTGAATGACATGGGCGTTATCCCCGGCGGCAACGGCGCTGCAACCTGGTGGGACAAGGTACCCTCCAAATTCGACGGCTGGGGCGAAAACCAGTGGCGCGCGGCAGGTTTCCGCGCCGTGCCCGGGTCCATCGTGCGGCAGTCCGCCTTTATCGGGCGCAATGTGGTGCTGATGCCGTCCTTTGTGAACGTCGGCGCCTATGTGGATGAAGGCACCATGGTCGATGGCTGGGCTACGGTCGGGTCTTGCGCGCAGATCGGCAAGAACGTTCACCTGTCGGGCGGCGTTGGCATCGGCGGTGTGCTGGAACCCATGCAGGCCGGCCCCACCATCATCGAGGATGACTGCTTTATCGGCGCGCGGTCCGAAGTTGTCGAAGGCTGCATCATCCGCGAAGGGTCGGTGCTGGGCATGGGCGTGTTCATCGGCAAGTCGACCAAGATTGTCGATCGGGAAACCGGCGCGGTGATGTATGGCGAAGTGCCGGCCGGATCGGTGGTGGTGGCCGGGTCGATGCCGTCGAAGAACGGGATCAACCTTTATTGCGCGGTTATCGTGAAGAAGGTGGATGCGCAAACGCGTGCAAAAACCTCGATCAACGAACTGCTCAGGGACTGAGCGGGACCGGCAGGCGGCGTGCCAACGGGGCATGAGGGGATCACAATGACCGACAAACCGAAGCGCCCCCAGCAAGTCTATTCGCTGGTGGTCGAAGTGGGCCGCAAGAACGGTGATGGCTTGCCCGAAAAGGCCACGGGCGGCGCGCTCTTGTGCTATGCCTCGGGCGTGGACGAAGCCGAGGCGGTGCGCGAGACGGTGGCGATCCTGAAAGAGGCCGATCTTGCCGTGCTGGAAGTTCAGGGCCTTGGCACGCTGGACGAACGCCGCGAGGCGGGCGATGAGGTCGGCGCGGAAGACGAGGCGCTGATGCAGCGGGCGTTGGATGAAAACTCTGTCATCGTGGCGCAGATGACCCCTTTTTATGACTGAAGGCAGGCGATGACGGACGAAAACCACAGCCACCGCGAAAAGATGAAGGCGCTGAAGGCCGAACATCAGGCAAAGATGTCGGAAAAGACCGTGCGGGAAAAAGGGCTGATCATCGTCCACACCGGCGATGGCAAGGGCAAAAGTTCGTCTGCCTTCGGCATGATCATGCGCGCCATTGCCCATGGCATGCCTTGCGGTGTGGTGCAGTTCATCAAGGGCAACTGGGTCACTGGCGAAAAAACCTTTCTTCGGGCGCATTTCGAAAAGGAATGCCGCTTTGTCGTTTCGGGAGAGGGTTTCACCTGGGATACGCAGGACCGTGAACGCGATATCGCCGCTGCGCGCCATGGCTGGGACGTGGCGAAAGAGATGATCCGCGACCCCGACATGAAGCTGGTGGTGCTGGACGAGATCAATATCGCGCTACGCTATGATTATCTGCCGATTGCCGAGGTGGTGGATTTCCTGACCACCGAAAAACCCCCGATGACGCATGTTGTGCTGACCGGGCGCGATGCAAAGCCCGAATTGCTGGCCATTGCCGATCTTGTGACCGAGATGACGGAAGTGAAGCACCCGTTCCGCGATCAGGGCGTGGTGGCGCAGCGCGGTGTCGAGTTCTGACGACTAGGCCGCCCCATGCCGGCTGCGGCGTGAAATCAGGCTGACCAGTTGTTGCGCCTCGTAGGGGTGAAGCACCATGCGCGGTGGCTCGGTGCCCGGGCCATGGGTCAACAGGCGCAGGCCATCGGCAAGGATGAGTTCGGGCAGGCCAAGGTCGATGGCGATCCCGTCGGTCGAGGCGCGCAGGCCATCGGCGCGCGCCATTGTGCCATCGGCCAGCGCGCCCGCGGGCAAAAGCACCTCTTCCACGCCGAACATGTATTCCACCTCTGGCCCGCTAAGTGCCAGAAGCTGATCGGTGGCGATCAGCACATCCGTGCCCTGCCCCAGATAGGGCGCGCGCAGGATCACGGGGGCAAAGCTGCCCCGGCTGGGAAGCCGCAGGCGATGCACCTTCAGCACCGGCTGCAATCCGTTATCCACCGTCTGAACCATATCTCCCGGCCGCAACAGGCCTGCTGGAACCGGGCCCCGCGCGGTTTCAACCGGGGTGCGCAGGCCAATCCAGGGTGCGCGTTCCGGTGGACGGGCCCCCTTTGTCACGCCGAACCACAACAGCGACGGGTGCCATGAGCCGGCGCCTTCCGGGCGGCACATGTCGCCCAGTTCCGGCCGCGTCAGGCTGATCGGGTTCACGCCGCGCGCCACCCGTTCCTCGCCATGGCCGATCCGGCCGTAGCTCAGCACCCAGCGGTCGGCCAGAAGGTTCCAGCCATAGGTGATACGCGCGGTGCCCACCCCGCCGGGCAGTGGCCCGGGCAGGACGTGGCGGCGCACCGCCGGGCCGTGCCTGTCCAGCACCACGATCCCGGTTTCGCCATCCATGAACACGGAGAAGGTGCGCGCCTTGGCCAGATCGGGTTGCCAGTCGATCAGAACAGCCGTGCTGGGCAGCGGCAGGGCCACCTCGCAGACAAAGGTTGCCGCATGCAGCACACCATCGCCCAAGGGGGCGGCCGTCATTTCCGACAGGGCGACCCAGTCACTCACGCCGCGCGCCCCCCCGTCAGCAGAAGCTGTGCCTCGAAGCTTTTCAGCATGCGGCGTGCGGCCGGGCTGTAGCCATCGCCGGTGCGCGGATCTAGTTCGGGAAAGATCGCGCGGATTTCCTCGATGATTTCGGCCTCGAACATGCGGGTGGCCTGCGGGCCGGGCAGGAAGCTTTCGGTCGTCAGCCCGGCCGAGGATACAAGCTGATGCTTGTCGAACAGAATGTGGACGTAATCCACCTGCCCACCTTCGCGCACCAGCACCGAATGGCCGTTGACCAGATCCTTGGCCGCAATCAGCACCTCTTCTTCGCCAAACAGCAATTCGGCAAGGCTGTCACGCACCAGAACCCGGTGCTGGGGCGATACCAGAAGCCGCCGGTGCGGGCCAAAGGTGCCTTCACGGATCTCGATCGGGGCAAGGGCCCCTTGGGCGGCAATCCGGCGCTGTCCGATCCAGCGCACGGGCTGCGGCCCGTCATCCTGTGTTTCCACCAGATCGCCCGGGCGCAGCGTTTCAACCGGCCGTTCGCCGTCCGGTGTCAGGATCATCGTGCCGGCCACGAAGCAGGGAATGGAGTTGATGGTAACAAAGCCCACGTCGTTCAACCCGGGCGTGCCGTTCACCGACGCGGTATAGGTGAATGTCGCCGTCTCGACAGTGCCATCGCCGATCACCGTCAGCGTGCCATCGGCGTTCAGCTGCACTTGCTGCCCGCTTGGCAGGGTGACGATGCTGCCCGCCACGACGGCCTGCCCGTTGATATGGGTGATCAAGAGCGAGGTGCCGCCCGGGTGCTGGTCATTGGCCAGAACGTCGATGGTCTTGCTGCCCGTCGGGTTTACGTTGACGGTATCGGACATGGCCACGAATTGCGTCTGAACAGAATTTCCGGCGATCAGCACGGCGGAATCGTAATTCGCATCCGATGCGTCGGCGATGCCGATGCGGATCGAATTCACTTGGTCCGGGTTGACCTCCATCGTCAGCGTCAGGCTGATGGTGAAGCCGTCCATTTCCGTGTTATAGGCATCGCCAGTATTTGAAACGACAAGGTTCTGCTGAAGTAACCCGTTGATGTTGTTCACAGACGTGCGGCCTGTGCCAACTTCGATGGGCACATAGCTGCCGTTGACCCAGACGCCGAACACGTCGTTGAACTGTGAGTTGACGTATTCGGGGTATTCTTCCGAGGCAAAGACGAACTGGATCGTCATCAGGTTGCCGGTGGGGATGAAATCCACATCCATCCAGACCGCATCATAGGTGCGGGTGCCCGCAATGGCGTTGAACTGGCTGTTGTTATCAATGCCCGAGGTGTTGGTCGACGTTCCGGCGTTGCGGTTCGGGTCGCCCCAGGATTGGGTAAAGTTGCGCACATCGCCGGTGGAAAGGATGACGCCCGTGGTTGACGGCGTGACACCTGCCGCAAGCCCGCCGTTGCTGTAAACGGCCGAAGATGTGGACGGGCCGGAATAGCTGGCGCCCACAACAGTGACGCCGGCGCCGAAAATCTCGTTCGCCATCGCCAACGCGGACGCGCTGGTATTATAGCCGAGTTCTGCCCCGGTTGCCATGACTGCCTCCGCCTTTTGCAAGGCAGGACAGGCCCCGACCCGGGTGCGGAATGCCCCGTGCCAGTCCTTCAAAGGGGGTTCATTGACCCTGCTCTGCCCGCCTCAGGCATTTTTCTTTCGGTGAGGAATACCAGAATTTCGACACAAGTCATCCATCTTTCGGTCATGGTTCGGTGGGCGGCAAGGTGATCCGCCGCCCGGGCGTTACATTTCGGACACAGCTTGCCCCACCCGCCCCGGCCCCGCCCCCGGCATTGCGGGGCCGGGGCAGACGGGCTATCCACTGCCAAAGCGCAGGAGATACCGATGCACCCGCCCGTCGATCCCGTTCAGTTGACCGCCGATCTGATCCGCTGCCCTTCGGTCACGCCAGCCGAAGGCGGGGCGCTGGTTCTGCTGGAAGCGCTGCTGTCAGGTGCGGGATTTACCTGCACTCGGGTGGACCGGAACGGCACCGCCAATCTTTTCGCCCGCTGGGGGCGGCGCGGGGCGAACCGGTCTTTCGGTTTCAACGGCCATACCGATGTGGTGCCGGTAGGCGATGCTTCGGCCTGGACGCATGACCCCTTTGGCGCAGAAATCGTTGACGGCTGGCTTTATGGCCGGGGCGCGACAGACATGAAATCGGGCGTTGCGGCCTTTGCCGCCGCGGCGGTGGATTTCGTGCGCGAAACCCCGCCCGATGGCGCCGTGATCCTGACCATTACAGGCGACGAGGAAGGTAACGCCACCGATGGCACGGTTGCCCTTCTGGACTGGATGGCCGCGCAGGGAGAGGCGATGACCCATTGCCTTGTGGGCGAACCCACCTGCCCGAACCACATGGGCGAGATGATGAAGATCGGGCGGCGCGGCAGCATGACCTGCTGGTTCACCGCCACCGGGGTGCAGGGCCATTCCGCCTATCCGCACCGGGCGAAGAACCCGATGTCGGCACTGGTCAGGCTGCTGGCGCGGCTGGAGGAAAAGCCGCTGGATGACGGCACCGATCATTTCGATGCCTCGACCCTTGCCATCACCACCATCGATTGCGGCAACCCGGCCAATAACGTGATTCCGGCCAAGGGCACGGCCACGGTGAACATCCGCTTCAACGATCTGCATTCCGGCGCCAGCCTGACCGAATGGCTGAAGGACGAGGCGCAGAAAGTGGAACGCGAAACCGGTGTTCACATCGCCTGCCACTTCCAGATTTCGGGCGAAAGCTTTGTCACCCCGCCGGGAGAGTTGTCTGACATGGTGGCCCGCGCGGTGCAGGCCGAAACCGGGCGCCGGCCGGAGCTTTCCACCTCGGGCGGCACATCGGATGCACGCTTTGTGAAAAACCACTGCCCGGTGGTGGAATTCGGGCTGGTCGGCAAGACGATGCATCAGGTGGATGAACGGGTGGAAATCGCCCAGATCCACCAGTTGAAGACGATCTACGGCCGCATCCTGCGGGATTATTTCGCATGACCGATATTCGCCCCACCCGCGATTTCGTCACCTGTCGGCTGCTGCGGCGGCGGGTCTTCATCGAGGAGCAGGGCGTGAGCGAGGCAGACGAACTGGACGACATGGATGAACAGGCCATTCACCTGCTTGCCATGTCCGGGGGCAAGCCCGTGGGCACGGCGCGGATCTTGCTGCTGGGGGATACGGGCAAGATTGGCCGTGTCTGCGTGCTGCCCGAAGCGCGGGGCAAGGGCATAGGCGCGGGCCTGATCCGCGCCGCGGTGTCAGAGCTGCGGGCCCTTCCCGGCCTTGCCCGCGCCAAGCTGGGCGCGCAGACCCATGCGCTGGGGTTTTACGAACGCCTTGGCTTTGTGGCCTATGGCCCGGTTTATGACGATGCCGGCATCCCGCACCGCGACATGGTTCTGGATTTTCAGATCGGCTGACCGGACAGCAGTTTTGGCAGATCGCCCGAAAGCCCCGCCGCCTGCCGGATGAATCCGCGCCGCAGACCGGGCAGGGCAGAGACAAGCCCCATGCCAAGGTCACGGCCCAATCTCAGGATCGGGTTATCGTTTGAAAACAGCCGGTTCACGGTATCCATCCCCAGTGCAAGGAAGGTGGAATCAAACCGCCGCCACCGTTGATAGCGTTCCAGCACATCCATCGCCCCGATGTCTTCACCGCGCCGTGCGGCTTCGACCAGCACCTCGGCAAGTGCCGCCACATCGCGCAGGCCAAGATTCAGCCCTTGGCCGGCAATTGGGTGCACGCCATGGGCGGCATCCCCCACCAAGGCCACGCGCGGGGCAACGAAGCGTTCAGCCAGCGACAGCGACAGCGGATAGGTGAAGCGCGCCCCGGCCAGCGCCAGCTTGCCCAGAAAATCACCGAAGCGCGGCTTCAGCGCCGCCAGATAGGCCTCATCGTCCAGTGCCTGAATGGCCCGGGCGGCCTCGTCCGTCTCGCTCCAGACGATGGACGAATGATGCCCGCCCTTCAGCGGCAGAATGGCCAGCGGGCCGGATGGCATGAAGAACTGCTGGGCTGTGCCATCATGGTTCCTTTCGTGCCAGACGGCAGTTACAAGGGCCGTCTGCCCATAGCCCCAGCCCTGCCGCCGGATGCCTGCACGCGCCGCCACGCCAGAGCCGCGCCCGTCGCAGCCCACCAGCACCCGCGCCCCGATCACCCGGCCCGATGCCAGTGTGACCTGAACGCCCGTGGCTCCCGCCTGTTGCGCGACCACCGTTTCTCCCGACAGCAGCGTCACCCCCGGCGTCTGTGCCATTTCGGCAAGGAAAGCCGCATAAAGATGGCGGTCTTCCAGCATGAAACCCATCGGGCCTTCCTCGATCTCGGCACTGTCGAAATCCAGAAAGAACGGGGCCGCCCCATGGCCGGCATGGCCATCGCTGGCCTTGATCTTCAGGATGGGCTGCACCTGATCGGCCACCCGGGCCCAGACCCCGATCATCGACAAAAGCCGCTTTGATGCAATGGCAAGCGCATAGGCGCGCCCGTCAAACCCTGCCTCTGCCCGTGCCGGGGCGGGGCGGGCATCCACCACCACCACCCGCAGCCCGTTGCGGGCAAGCGCCAACGCCAAGGCGGGCCCGTTCAGCCCGCCGCCTGCAATCACGATATCCGCATCCATATCCATGCCGGCGAATATGGCCCATCACGCGGGATTGTCCATGCGCTGCTTGGCCGCTACCGTGGGGTCGGGTTCCGGGGGGCGGAACAGGGGGGTGGGCATGTCGAAGACATGGGCGAATATGACGGCAGCCGAACTGGGGGCCGAGATCGAGGCGGGCCGCATCAACCCCGTGTCGCTGTGCGAAATGCAGCTGGATGCCATCGACAGCCACCCCTTGCGTGACCGCATCTATGCCCGTGTCATGCCCAACCGCAGCCGGGCCGAGGCGATGGCCGCCGCCGCCCGCGCCAAGGCCGGCCTGCGCCGCGGCCCGCTGGATGGGGTGCCGATCAGCTGGAAGGACAACATCGATACTGCCGGCCGCGCAACCGAGGCAGGGTCAGCCCTGCTGGCCGGGCGCCTGCCGGCATGCGACGCCGATGTGCTGCGCGCGGCCACGCTTTCAGGCACCGTCTGCCTTGGCAAGACGCATATGTCGGAACTGGCCTTTTCCGGGCTGGGGCTGAACCCGGTCACGGCCACGCCGCCCTGCATCAATGACGAAAACGCGGTTCCGGGGGGGTCATCTTCGGGGGCGGCGGCATCGGTGGCGCATGGCCTTGCGCCCGCCGCGATCGGCACCGACACAGGCGGATCGGTGCGCATTCCCGCTGCGTGGAATGATCTTGCGGGGCTGAAAGTCACCCACGGGCGCCTGCCGCTGAAAGGCGTCGTGCCTTTGTGCGAGATGTTCGATGCCATCGGGCCAATTGCCCAGGATGTCACCGATTGCGCCCTGCTGCTGGCCGCGATGGAAGGCACGCCCGCGCCCGACCTGCGCGGCGCTGCGCTTGGCGGTGCCCGGCTTTTGGTGCTGGAAACGGTCGCGCTGGATGATCTGCGCGACGGCCCCGCCCGGGGTTTTGACGATGCGCTTTCCCGCCTTGCCCGCGCCGGGGCGCGGATCGAACGCGGCAGCTTCCCGCTGCTGGCCGAGGCGATGGCGCTGGCGCCGGTTCTGTTTACAGCGGAAGCCTATGGCATCTGGGGCAAGACGATCGAGGCCGCGCCCGAAAAGATGTTCCCGCGCATTCTGGAACGCTTCCGGTCCGGCGCCCAGTTTTTGGCGGCCGATTATGTAGCGGCATGGCGCAGGCTGCTCGAGATCCGGGCGCTTTGGCAGGACCAGATGGCGAGCTATGATGCCGTTCTGGTGCCGACAGCCCCCATTCTGCCACCTGATGCTGGCCGGCTGATGACGGATGATGCCTATTACGTCACCGAAAACCTGCTGGCCTTGCGCAATACCCGCATCGGCAACCTGATGCATGGCTGCACGCTGACCCTGCCCACGTCACAGCCATCTTGCGGCATATCCTTCATGGCACAGCCGATGGCAGAGGCGCGGCTCTTGCGCCTTGGGGCCGCGGCCGAACGCGCGCTGCACTAGGGCGCGATGCGCCCTCCCCCCCGCACGGGGGCAGGCACCACGGACAGGGCCAAAAAGCCACAATCCACCACAATCCCTTGCGGCTAAGCTTTCGCCGCACACCGTTTTTCTGGACCCCGGCCTGCCTGCTGGCTATGCTTGCCCAAAACGGGGCGCAACGACCCCGGCTAACGAGGCAGTCATGGTTTTTCCTGAGCGGTTTTCGAACCTGCCGGAATACGCGTTTCCGCGTCTGCGGAAACTTCTGGATGCACACGCCCCCGGGGGCGATCCCATTGCCATGACCATTGGCGAACCGCGCCACGCCATGCCCGATTTCGTTGGGCCGATCCTTGCCGCTCAGGTGAACGGCTTTTCCGTTTATCCACCCAATGATGGCACGCCCGGGCTTCTGGCGGCGATCTCGGGCTGGCTGGCGCGGCGCTATGGCGTGGCCGTTTCAGAAGACCGGTTGATGGCGCTGAACGGCACGCGCGAGGGGCTTTTCAACGCGGCCATCGCGCTGGCCCCGGAAACGAAGGCTGGAAAGCGGCCCGTGATCCTGATGCCCAACCCGTTCTATCAGGTCTATGCCGTGGCGGCGCTGACGGTGGGGGCAGAGCCTGTTTATGTGCCGGCCACCGCCGAAACCGGCTTCCTGCCCGATTACGAAGGCCTGCCCGCCGAAGTGCTGGACCGCGTGACCGTGGCCTATCTCTGTTCGCCCGCAAATCCGCAGGGGGCAGTGGCCCCGGCGGATTATCTGGCACGCCTTCTGGCACTGGCCGAAAGGCATGATTTCCGGCTTTTTGTGGATGAATGCTATTCGGAAATCTGGCGCGATGCCCCGCCGCCCGGCGGGCTTGCGGTTGCATCCGCCGCTGGCGCAGACCCTGAACGTGTCGTGGTCTTTCATTCGCTGTCAAAGCGGTCCAACCTTCCCGGCCTGAGGTCGGGCTTCGTGGCGGCGGGGCCGCACTGCATGGCGCGCATCCGCCAGCTTCGGGCCTTTGCCGGGGCGCCGTTGCCCCTGCCCATCCAGCACGTCAGCGAGGCCGCCTGGAACGACGAGGCGCATGTTGATGCCAGCCGCGCCCTGTATCAGCAGAAATTCCGCATTGCGGATCAGGTCTTTTCCGGCCTCGTCAATCGCGCGGCACCCGAAGGCGGCTTTTTCCTGTGGCTGCCCGTGCCCGGTGGCGATGGCGAGGCGGCAGCGCTGAAGCTGTGGCGGGAAACCGGGGTGCGCGTGCTGCCCGGAGCGTATCTTTCGCGCGATACCGCGGCCGGCAATCCCGGCACGTCCTATATTAGGGTGGCCCTTGTCGCCCCAGAAGAAGAAACGCAGCGCGGCCTGACCCGGCTTCGCGACTGCCTTTATGGTTGAGGTAAGGTTATGGCTTCCATCCACGCCCGTCAGCGCGATCCGCTTCTGGATCAGAACACGCAAGCGATGTTGGAAAAGCGCGGGAAAGAACTGCTTGGCCTTGTGCTGATGCTGTTGGCGCTGGTCTTTGCGCTGATGCTGGGAAGCTATTCGCCCGAAGATCCCGGCTGGATGGTGGCCACCGAGGAACCGGCGCGTAACCTGATGGGCCGGTTCGGTGCGGCGCTGTCGTCCACCATGATCATCATTGGCGGCAAGGGCGCCTGGATGGTGCCGCTTATCCTGGGGGTATGGGGCGCGCGTTTTGTCACCCACCGCGGCGCCGACCGGGCCGTGGGGCGCATCGTTTTTGCCGTGATCGCGGTGGCCGTGGCATCGGTCTATGCCTCGACCCTTATCCCCGGCGCGGACTGGCCCCATGCCTTCAGCCTTGGCGGATTGTTCGGCGATACGGTGGCCGGCGCGCTGGTCAGCGTACTGCCCTTCGGCCCGGCGGCCAGCCTGAACATCCTGTCGCTGGTGCTGGGCATGCTGCTGGCGGTCATGGGCCTGTGGGTTACGGGCTTTACCCTGCCCGAACTGCGCTCGATTGGCCGTTTCCTGATCAACGGGTCGATCTTTGCCTATGATTCCATGCTGACGCTCGCCGGCAAGGGGCAGGAACGCGCCGCTGCCGCCATGGAAACCCGTCGCGCCGCCAAGGCCGAAGCCGCGGCCTATCGTGACGCACAGGTCACGCAGGACTGGGAACCGGAACCGATGGCCGGGCGCACGGGCCGGGTGCAGCGTGCCCCCGATGCGCCCGAAGCGGCCGACTGGGGCCGCCCTGCCGCCCTGCGCGGGCAGTTGCGCGCCGATCCGCGCTATCCCGAACCCATGGCCGAGGCCGCCCACTATGCGCCCCCGCGTGAAAAGGCGGGCTTGCTGAGCCGCATGCCGCAACTGATGCGCCGCGTCACCGACCCCCGGCCGGAACCCGAGCTGGTAGAACCGGCGCTCTCGTCGCGGCTGGATCAGGCCGAGGCCCCGGATGATGACCGTATTCGCGCCCGCATTTCCGATGCCATTCGCGCCCGTGTGCGCCAGCCGGGCGCCGGCGGTGCGATGAACCCGGTGACAGCTGCTGTTCAGGCCCGCCGCGAGCCCCCCGTTGCCCGTAGCCTGACCCAGCGCCTGCGCGGCCCGCAACCGCTGATCGCCGATACGCGCCGCTCCGCCAGCCCGTCCGGCCTTCCGGCCGAACCGCCGGTAACGGCGCGGATGGCTGCATCCCCGCTTGATGCCCCCGCGGCTGACTGGCCCGCCGCTGACCTTCAGGCGGAGGGCAACCTCTTTGCGCTGGAAGACAGCTTTGCCCCCGATCAACCGGATCTGGGTGCATGGGCGGATGACGAAGCCATGGATGACCCCGTGCTGGAGGATGATTCGGATGATGATGATGCGCTGATTGCGCCGTCGTCGTACCAGTCGGCGCCCCGCATCGCGCCCTCGATCGAAAGCCGCAAGGGCGTGGTGCAGCATGCGCCGAAAAAGCCGCTGACCCCGTCGCGTCAGGCGATGGCGGAAGCTCAGCCGCGCCTGAAGTTCGACGAACAGGTCAGCCAGCCCTATGAATTGCCGCCGCTGTCGCTGCTGTCTTCGCCTTCAACCGTGGTGCGCCACCAGCTTTCCGATGAAGCGCTGGAAGAAAACGCCCGCATGCTGGAATCGGTGCTGGATGATTACGGCGTGAAGGGCGAAATCGTCAGTGTTCGCCCTGGCCCCGTTGTCACCATGTATGAACTGGAACCTGCGCCGGGACTTAAGGCCAGCCGCGTGATCGGGCTGGCTGATGACATTGCGCGTTCGATGTCGGCGCTTTCTGCCCGTGTTTCCACTGTGCCGGGGCGCAGCGTGATCGGCATCGAACTGCCCAATGCCACCCGGGAAAAGGTGGTGCTGCGCGAAATCCTTTCGGCGCGTGACTTTGGCGACAGCAATATGCGCCTGCCGCTGGCGCTGGGCAAGGATATCGGCGGTGATGCCATCGTGGCCAACCTTGCCAAGATGCCCCACCTTCTGATCGCGGGGACCACTGGTTCGGGCAAATCGGTCGCCATCAACACCATGATCCTGTCGCTGCTCTACAAATTGACGCCAGCCGATCTGCGCCTCGTGATGATCGACCCCAAGATGCTGGAACTCAGCGTCTATGACGGCATCCCGCACCTGCTGTCGCCGG
>JALQTL010000076.1 GCA_023260935.1 Paracoccaceae bacterium | reverse complement strand
GGGAGATGACGCGGTTTTCGCCGCAGATGGACGCATGGCCGGTAATCCGGTCGGGGATCACGCAGGGTCTGGGGTTGGGACTTGTCTTCGTGCCGCTGTCCACGGTGGCCTTCGCCACGCTGGAGCCGCGATTTCGCGCCGATGCCACCAGCCTGTTCAGCCTTGTGCGCAACATCGGGTCGTCGATCGGGATTTCCATCGTCTCGGTGCTGCTGGCGCGCAACATCCAGATCAACCATGCCGAGCTTTCGGCCCTGATCACGCCCTGGAACCCGATGCTGGCCCAGATGAGCCCGCTGGCGGCTGCCGGCAACCCGACAGCACTGACAGGCATCGACGGGCTGGTAAACATGCAGGCGGCTATGATTTCCTATCTGGATGATTTCTGGCTGATGATGTGGATCACCCTTGCCGCCATTCCGCTGGCCTTAGCGCTGCGGCGACCCGGCCACTAGGCCGACCGGGCCGATCCGGCAACGCTCTGCCCCGTTATCCGGCAGCCAGAAGCTTCGGCCGGGGCGGCGGCGCATAGCCGCCCTTGCGCGAGGTGCGCAGGCCAAGCCCCACCATTGCCTCGGCCAGCCGCACGGCGCAGGAAACCCCGTCCAGCACCGGCAGCCCGTGCCGGGCCTGCAACATGCCGGCCAGATCCGCCATTCCGGCGCATCCAAGCACGATCGCCTCTGCCCTGTCTTCGCTGACCGCCCTGCCGATTTCGTCGCTGATCCGGTTGCAGGCGTCAGACCCTTCCATCTCCAGCTCCAGCACCGCCACCTCGGATGACCGCACCCGGACGCAGCGCGTGGCCAGCCCATAGCGGTGCAGGTTGTGTTCCAGCGCCGGCACCGACCGCGCCAGCGTGGTGACGACCGAAAACTTGTTGGCCAGCATGGAAGCGAAGTGATAGGCGGCCTCGCCGATGCCGATCACGGGGCGGTCGGTCAGGCAGCGGGCGGCATCAAGACCGGTATCGTCGAAACAGGCGATGATGATGGCATCGGCCTCGGTGTCTTGCTGGATCAGGCCCAGAAGGCCCGGCACGCTCATCGCCTCGTCGTAATAGCCTTCGATGGAAACCGGGCTTTTCGCCGGATTCACAGCGATGATTTCCGTGCCGGGGCTTGCCGCCGTACCGGCTGCCGCCCCGATCTTTCGGGTCATCGACGCGGTGGAATTGGGGTTGATAACCAGAAGCCGCATGTCAGAGATCCCCCCCAAGATAGGCGGCCTTGATCCGGTCATCGTTGATCAGATCCTTTGATGCACCCGAAAGCACGACCTGCCCGGTTGACAGGGCATAGGCCCGGCTTGAGATCGACAGGGCCATGCGGCTGTTCTGTTCCACCAGCAACACGCTGACGCCTTCATCGCGGCTGATCGACACGATGGCGCGGGCGATATCCTGCACCAGTTTCGGCGCAATCCCCAGGCTGGGTTCATCCAGCAGCAAAAGCTTCGGCTTGGCCATCAGCGCCCGGCCGATCACCATCATCTGCTGTTCACCCCCCGAAAGTGTGCTGGCCTGCTGGTGAAAGCGTTCCTTCAGGCGGGGGAAGCGGGTCAGCACGCTTTCCAGCGTCTGATCAATGCCAGCCTTGTCGGTACGGGTGAAGGCCCCCATCAGGAGGTTGTCCTTCACGCTCATCAGCGGGAACACCCGGCGGCCCTCGGGCACCATGGCAATGCCCTTGCGCACGATATCGGCGGCGGGGGTGCCATCCAGCCTTTCGCCCATGTAGCTGATGCTGCCCGAGGTGATCTTGCGCAGCCCCGTGATGGCCCGCAGGATAGAGGACTTGCCCGCCCCGTTGGCGCCGATCAGGGCCACTGTCTCGCCCTCGAACAGTTCGATCGACACCCCTTTCAGGGCATAGACGTGGTCGTAGTGAAGTTCCACATTGTCAAAGCCCAGCATCTTGCGGGCCGGATCGGGGATCTTTGCTGTCTGTGTCATGGCCTACATTCCGATCGCTGCGTCTTCCGAGCCGAGATAGGCTTCGATGACGCGCGGATTTGCCTGAATTTCCGCAGGGGTGCCTTCGGCGATCTTTTCGCCAAAGTTGATGCACACGATCCGGTCAGAGATTTTCATCACTGCCGGCATGTCATGTTCCACCAGAAGCACGGTCAGCCCGCGTTCATCGCGCAGGCGGCGCACCAGCGCCACCATCCGCATGGTTTCATCATGGTTCATGCCGGCAAAAGGTTCGTCCAGAAGGATGATCTGGGGCTGGGTGGCAAGGCCGATGGCCATGCCGAGCGCCCGAAGATGGCCCTGCGGCAGGTTCGATGCCATTTCATCCCGGATCGACTGAAGCCCCAGAAAATCGATGATGTCATCGGCGGATGCGCCGAACTCTGCCTCGTCTGCCCGGGCCTGCGCAGAGCCGAAGAAGAACCCCAGAAGCGAAGCCCGGGACCGCAGGTGATGCGAGACGATGACGTTTTCGCGCACCGTCATCGACTTGAAGATCGTGGTTTCCTGAAAGGTGCGCACCACCCCAAGCCGCGCCACCTTGTGCGGCGGCAGGCCCGAAATGCGGTTGCCTTTGTAGAGCACCTCGCCCGCCGTCGGCGTGACGAAGCCGGCAATCTGCTTGAACAGCGTGGACTTGCCCGCCCCGTTCGGCCCGATGACCGACAGGATTTCCTGCGGCGCCACATCGAAAGAGATGTCGTTGTTCGCCGTCAGCCCGCCGTAGCGTTTGGTAACGCCCCTGATTTGCAGGATGGGAGTGGTCATTTGCCCGCCTCCTTCTTGTCCAGAAGGCTCAGCACGCCATTGGGCAGGATCAGCATCAACGCGATCATGGTGCCGGAATAGATCAGCAACTGGTATTCCTTGGCGATGGAAAGCAGATCCCAGCCGAAATACAGCAACAGCGTCCCCAGCATTGGCCCGAAGACATAGCCCAGCCCGCCGACGAAGCAGTAGAGCATGAAGTTCACGCTATCCGTCACCACAAAGGAAGACGGATAGACCGATTGAGAGATCGATACGAACATCGCCCCCGCAATGCCGCCGAAAAAGGACGAGATGGAATAGGCTAGCACCCGCAGCATCGCGGTATTGACCCCGATGGATGAGGCAAGCTCTTCGTTCTGCTGAAGCGATCGGCACAGATGGCCAAGCCGCGAATTGACGATGCGCCACAACACCAGATAGCTCAGCGTCATCAGTGCCGCCGCCATCAGGTAGAAGCAGCGGTTGGCAGACGGGGCCACCGACGGATCAGGGGCGAACTCCAGGTCGGACAGGTTCTGGCCGGTCGGCAGTACCGTACGCAGCGCGCCGTTGGTGTGGCGGGTGTACGGAATCGAGGACAGGCTCAGGAACGCCATCTGGTCGATGCGGTCAGCCGCCCAGTAACCCAGTGCGCTTTCCGAAGCGCTACGGAAGTGCACAACCGACTTCTGGTCAGCCATGCGACCGGCGATGCGGTTGGCGTTACGGATTTGGTCGAACAGGATGACCGTCTCGAAGCTCTGGAGCGCCTCTTCGTTGTCCTCCAGCTGAGCATCCCCCATCACACCATCCGTCCGCATGTCAGCGAGCAGGGTGATGACGGCTCGGTTACCCTTCGTGGACTTCTTGAGCTCGGTGGTGCGGTCGATCATTGCGTTCACGCCGGTGCCGGTGAACTTGGTGATGAACGCGTTGGTGCGGGCGTGGTGCCAGAACTTCTTGCCCCACGCGGTAAGCTGCTCGGAAGTCAGAGCAGCGAAATTGGTCAATGCCATGGTTGGCTCTCCTCATGTCACGCACTTCGGCGCGACGCAAAAATTGATTTGCGATCTGCGCCCCGTGTCGTGGGAGCCAACGAAAGTCGTGCGCGAAGGGAGCGACCCGCCCCTCTATCGTGGGGGCCAACCGGAATGAGCTTTATCAGCACTGTTGATATTCTAGCACAGCGCGCACAAAGAAAAAGCCCCGGGGGTCCGGGGCTTTTCGTCTTGCAGCGCCTTACAGCGTGTTGCCGAGTAGTCGATCCAGAGCCGCCTGCGGCAGCGCCATGAGCTCGTCTTCACTGGCCTTGTACACGTCGAAGGCAACGTCCTTGCCGTCGTCGACTCGACCCGTCAGCGAGGGCGGTGCAGCTACGGCCTTCTCAATCTTCTGCTGGGTCTTCTGCCGCTGACGCGCCTGAGTCGCCACAACCTTCGGATCGGCTGCCGGTTTCGCCGCGCGATCCTGCAGATCATGCAGCTTGGCCACACCCTCGGCCGCTTTGCGGGTCGCATCGGCCAGCGTGTAACCGCGTTCAATGTAGACGCG
>JALQTL010000460.1 GCA_023260935.1 Paracoccaceae bacterium | reverse complement strand
CAGCGGGCGTGCGATGCTGGTGCCGAGCAAGTAGTCGCCCTCGTAACGGGCATTGGCCCGCATCATCGGGAAGACGAAGTCGCGCACGAATTCCTCGCGCAGGTCGTCGATGAAGATGTTCTCCGGCTTGATGCCCAGCTTCAGCGCCTTCTCGCGCGCCGGGCCCAGTTCCTCGCCCTGGCCCAGGTCGGCGGTGAAGGTGATCACCTCGCAGCCGTATTCGGTCTGCAACCACTTCAGGATGATCGAGGTATCAAGCCCACCGGAATAGGCAAGGACAACTTTCTTGGGCGCAGACATCTTGGGGCCTCTTCTGATCACCATACCGGGCAGGCATTATTGGTTTTTCACCAGACGAGCAAGGGCGGCGCGCCAATTCTGACGCGCCGCCCCGTTGCCAGACAGGCAAAAATGCTCAGTTTGCGATGACGGCGACTTCCTCGGTAGCCGGGATGTCTGTAGCGGCGGTTTCCTCGCCTGCGGCAACCTCTTCGTCATCCGGCTGCGTGGAGGCGGTTTCGGCAATGGCCTCCGAAATCTCGGCCTCATGCCCGGCAAGCCGGTCGCGCAGGTCGGAAAGCAGGCCCTCGCTGTCACCGTCCTTGTTCCAGGCATCCAGAATGGCCTGCTCAGCGGCCGTTACAGACCCTGCGCTGGCCAATGCGGCCTCTTCGGCGGCGGCAAGATCGGCATCGGTCGGCCGGGTGGTCGCAAGGCCAAGCCCATCAACCGCCAGACCGCCGACGCCTGCGATCAGGGACTCGACGGTTGCAATATCTTCCGGGGCTACCGTGCCATCCGCCACTGCGGTCTGATATTGATCCAGCGTGTCAAAACCAAGCGCCGCAAGGCCCGCCGTCAGGTCGTCATGCGCTGCTGCCAGCGCCGCCAGATCCTGCGCCGCCGCAGCGCCGGCCGCGGCCGCGGCATCGGCGATGGCCAGGCCCGCCAGAAGACCGACCGGCCCGTTCGTATTGCCGTTGCGGATATGGGCCAGGACGGCATTTATATTCGCATGCAGGGCGCCGTTCATCTTGCCCATGTCACGCGCCTTTGGACGCGCGGCCTTATCCGGCTTGGCGGCTGCGGTCCTTACCTTGCCCGCCTTTGCAGATTTGCCGGCCTTGGCCGATTTCAGTGATGAGGCTGATGCTTTCGACTTTCCGGCAGACCTTGAACCGGCCCCTTTGGAGGACGCGCCCTTGCCACGGTCAGCGCCGGAATCGGATTTTCCCTTGCCGCCACCGGCCGATTCGCCCCTGCCGCCGCCGTTTCCGCCACCGCCACCATTGCCGCCACCCTTTTCACCCTTGGCAAAGGCGGCAGAGGCCCCGAATCCTGCCATCGGTTGCGGTACGGGCATCAGGGAAAGGGCAGCCACACCAAAAAGCGCGACTAGGAGCTTGGGATGGAACATTCTGTTATCCTCCAGTAGGGGTAAGTCAGCAGCACGGAACTTTGTGTCATTATTCGCGCTAAACGTGTCCAAATTAAGGAAGCGCCCGCAGCAGCGGGCCCTGACCCAAAGAGGGGGTATCGGATGGAAGGCTTCTGCGAGGCTGCCCGCGCGGCAACAACAGCCCTGCGCGATCTGTTCGACGCAACCCCCTTGCAGCGCAACGATCACCTGTCGCAACGCTATGGCGCCGATATCTGGCTGAAGCGCGAAGATCTTTCCCCGGTGCGCAGCTACAAGTTGCGGGGCGCCTTCACCGCGCTGCGCAAGCACCGCGAAACACACCCTGATCAGGCCCATTTCGTCTGTGCCAGCGCGGGAAACCACGCCCAGGGCGTGGCCTATGCCTGCCGTCATTTCGGCGTGCGTGGCACGATCTTCATGCCGGTCACAACCCCGCAGCAAAAGATCGACAAGACGCGGATGTTCGGTGCCGGGCAGGTAGAAATCGTGCTGACCGGCGACTATTTCGACCAGACTTTGGCTGCCGCGAAAGCCTTTTGCAGCGAACGCGGGGCACATTTCCTTTCGCCCTTCGATGACCCGGACGTCATCCTTGGGCAGGCATCCGTCGCGGTCGAGATTCTGGATCAGCTTGGCACCAGCCCCGACCTTGTCATCCTGCCAGTGGGCGGCGGCGGATTGTCATCCGGTGTCACCGGCTATCTGCGGGCGATGGACCCGAAGATCGGCTACCGCTTTGTCGAGCCTCTGGGGGGCGCCTCGCTTCGGGCAGCATTGCGGGCAGGCCACCCTGAAACGCTGAATCAGGTGAACAGTTTTGTTGATGGCGCGGCCGTGGCGCGTCTGGGGGACAACACGTTCCGCATGCTGGATTGGGTGTCACCCTCACAGGTTCTTCTGGCCCCCGAAGACCGTATCTGCATCACCATGCTGGAGATGCTGAACGTCGAAGGCATAGTGCTGGAGCCGGCCGGTGCGCTGGCGCTGGATGTGCTGCCGGAACTGGCCGAACAGATCCGCGGCAAGACTGTGGTTTGCGTGACATCCGGGGGGAACTTCGATTTCGAACGCCTGCCCGAGGTGAAGGAACGTGCCCAGCGCTTTGGCGGGTTGAAAAAGTATTTCATCCTGCGCATGCCCCAGCGCCCCGGCGCCCTGCGCGATTTTCTGGATATGCTGGGCCCTGATGACGATATCGCGCGCTTTGAATACCTGAAGAAATCGGCGCGCAACTTCGGGTCTGTGCTGATCGGGATCGAAACGAAACGCCCCGAGAATTTCACAACCCTGTTCGCCCGATTGGACGAGGCCGCCTTTCCCTATCGGGACATCACCAATGACGGCATCCTTTCGGAGTTCCTGATTTAAGAGGTTGGGGCGGGGAACAGGCCCCGCCCCGCCAGACCCCGCGATCAGCCCACCTTGCAGGCCGCCATAACGGCCATGTTCAGGATATCGTTCACGGTTGCGTTGGTCGAACAGATCTGGATCGGCTTTTTCACACCCGTCAGGATCGGGCCGATCACGGTGGCGCCGGCCATTTCCTGCATCAGCTTGACCGAGATCGAAGCGGAATGCCGTGCGGGCACCACAAGAATGTTCGCCGGGCCGGTCAGCCGGCAGAAAGGATAGTGCTTCATCACCTCGGTGTTCAGCGCCACATCGACGGTCATTTCGCCTTCGTATTCGAAATCGACCCCCATCTTGTCCAGCACCTGGGGCGCGCGGTGCATCTTGGTGGCGCGTTCGCTGACCGGGTAACCGAAGGTGGAAAAGGACACGAAGGCAACCCGGGGTTCCAACCCAAGGCTGCGCGCCACCCCGGCGGACCGGATGGCGATGGTCGCCAGATCCTCGGGTTCGGGCCATTCCTGCACCAGCGTATCGGAAATCAGCACGATACGCCCCTTGTGCAGCAGCGCCGTCACCCCAACCGCCCCAGCCGCGGCCGTGGCATCAAAGACGTGATTGATCAGCGAAAGCACATGCGCCGATTTGCGGGTGGCCCCCGTCACCAGTCCGTCACCATGGCCATGTTGCAGCATCAGGGCCGAAAACACATGCCGGTCACGTGCGGCGAGACGGTGAATATCCTCTCGGTCATGCCCCTGGCGTTGCAGGCGACTGTAAAGGAAATCCTTGTAGGCATCGAGATGGCGGGTATTGGCGGCGTTCACCACCTCCAGCTCTCGCACCGCATCGGCCAGCCCGGCGGCTTCCAGTTTTTCGCGCACATCCGCCTCGCGGCCGACGACAAGCGACTTGCCCAGACCTGCGCGCTGATAGGCAACGGCGGCGCGCAAAACCCGCGGATCATCGCCTTCCGCGAAGATCATCCGCGCCTGCGCCTGCCGCGCCCGCGCATGGATGCCCTGAAGGATAGAGGCCGTCGGGTCCATCCGGCTTTTCAGGGTCTGCTCATAGGCCTTCATGTCGATGATCGGCCGGCGGGCCACGCCGGTATCCATCCCTGCCTTGGCAACGGCGGGCGGGATGACATGGATCAGCCTTGGATCGAAGGGCGTGGGAATGATGTAATCACGGCCGAAGGAAAGTTTGCGGCCATAGGCCATCGCCACCTCATCCGGCACATCCTCGCGCGCAAGGCGGGCCAGCGCCTCGGCACAGGCGATCTTCATTTCGTCATTGATGGCGCGGGCGTGAATATCCAGTGCGCCCCGGAACAGATAGGGGAAGCCAAGCACATTGTTGACCTGATTGGGGTAATCAGACCGGCCGGTGGCCACGATCGCATCGGGGCGCACGGCATGGGCTTCTTCGGGCGTAATTTCAGGATCAGGGTTCGCCATGGCGAAAATGACGGGGTTTTCCGCCATGCCAGACACCATTTCAGGCGTCACCGCGCCCTTGGCCGACACGCCAAGAAACACATCGGCCCCTTTCATCGCCTCTTCCAGCGCGCGCAGATCGGTGCGCGCGGCATGGGCCGACTTCCACTGGTTCATCCCTTCGGTGCGGCCCTGATAGATGACGCCCTTTGTATCGCACATGATGCAGTTGTCATGCCTTGCGCCCATGGACTTCAGCAGTTCAAGGCAGGCGATGCCCGCTGCGCCCGCGCCGTTCAGCACAATGCGGCAGTCTTCGATCTTCTTGCCCGACAGTTCCAGCGCGTTGATCAGGCCCGCGGCACAGATCACCGCCGTGCCGTGCTGATCATCATGGAACACCGGGATGTCCATGATTTCCTTCAGGCGCTGTTCGATGATGAAGCATTCCGGGGCCTTGATATCCTCCAGATTGATTCCGCCGAAAGTGGGGCCCATCAGGCTGACCGCCTTGATGATTTCATCGGCGTCTTCGGTATCCAGCTCGATATCGATGGCATTCACGTCGGCAAAGCGCTTGAACAAGACCGCCTTGCCTTCCATCACCGGCTTCGAGGCCAGCGCCCCAAGGTTGCCCATGCCCAGAATGGCCGTGCCGTTGGAAATCACAGCCACCATATTGCCCTTGACGGTGTAGTCATAAGCCGTGGCCGGATCATCGGCGATGGCCTGCACCGGCACGGCAACGCCCGGCGAGTAAGCCAGCGACAAATCGCGCTGCGTGGCCATGGGCGTCGAGGCGACGACATCATATTTGCCGGGGCGCGGTTCAAGGTGATAGGCCAGCGCTTCTTCTGGCGTGACGCGGAATTTCGGGGTCTTGGAGAGGGACATGGGCCAATATGTTCCTGAAGGGTTGCAGGGCCGTCATAGCGGGACGCACCCCATGGCACAATGATGCAAAATCCGGCCCCGAAGCGGAACCCGATCAGATCAGCGCGCGAAGCCAGGCCCGGTCCCTGACCACTTCGGCGCAACGGTCGGGAAACTGATCGGCCAGAAGCTGCACGGCCCAAGTCTGCACTTTCAGGTTATCCACCTTTTTTGCGGACCAGATGATCTGCACCAGCGTCTGCCAGCGGGCGGGGTCTGCCTCCCATGCCGCCATAAGCGCCATCAGCTCGCCATTCCATTCACTGCGCGTCTTGTGCAGATCGGCCCGCGCCAGGCATAAATCGATACTGACAAGGCCCAAATCTGCATGCCGGTCCAGAAGCGCAGCGGCAGCATCCGGCTGGCCGGTGCGTAATAGCTGGTTTGCAAGACGCGCCACATCCTCTGGCCGGCCAAGACGGGGGGGGTGGCCAAGGCTGGCGGCAACAAAGGCCATCAGATGCCCAAGCCCGTAATCCGTCAGCGCCGGCGCCACGATGCCATCATTGCCAAACCTTGGGTCGGTCAGGGGGTCATCCTTGTTGTAATCGGCAAAGAAAGAGACGTAGCGGCAGCCCGACGCATTCGCCAGCGGCCAGAAGTCACCCCAGCGATGCACCGCCGTCTGAAGCGTGCCGATTTCGATCACCAGCGCACCGGGCCGGGCAAACAGCATGTTGGTAAAGCCTGCACCGTGGGCAGAGATCATCACCTCGGCCCGCGCCATCAGGGCGATCTGTTCCAGCGGGGTGAAGTCTTCAAAGGCGATGCGGGCAAAGCCGAAAGCAGAAAGAAGATCAACCAGCGCCTCTTCGCCCCCCAGATCGCGGCGGCGCGACTGATCAACCTTTCGCCCCACATAAAAGCGCCGGGGCAGATGGCTGAAATCCAGCCCGTCAATCGCGGCAAGCGCCCGCGCGCGCAGGCGCACAAGGCTGTTGTCGATGCTGTTCATCGACAAGACCCCTTGCGATGATCGGGTGGCGCGGGGCCCTTTCCACATTTCGTCCGAAGGGGCATGGGCATCAACCTCGCCCGTTGCCTCGACAGGCAGGTGATAAAAACTGTTGATGAAGTTGTAAGATGAAAGGACGCGATCATAATCCTTGGGCGCGCGTTCCAGAAAAACCCGTCCCTTCAGTTCGGGAAACAGCGCCGCCACAAAGGACCGGGTAAAGGACCGGGTCTTTTCGGGTGCGTTCGGGAAATGGATGAAGACCCGGCCCCGAAAGGGCAGATCATCCAGAACGCAAAGCTGGCACAGCGTTTCCGTCAGAAAGTGGAAGTAGTTGAAGGTGTTTCGGCATTCGATGGCAAAATCCAGATCCTCTGGAAATTCACCCGGCCAGAGCGGAAGCCGGGCACCGCGGTTTGCCTGCTGGCGGGCTTCGAAATAACGGACAAGGCGTTCTTCGGGATGTTCACGATCAAGTTCGTTTTCCCAGCAAAAGCGGTTGAGAAGACGAAAGCCGGACGCCCCGTTCAACACGCATTTGCCAGCCGCCAGAGCATGTGACTTGCGAAAGCTTACATCGGTCATCACCACGGGAAGGCTGGCGAACTCAACGACCTTGCGAAAGGTCTTGTGCTGCCGGGTATGGCGCAGAAACCTTTCCGTGCGGTTTCGCACGTCTTCATGGCCAGAGACGGAAAAGCCTTCGATCAGTGCGGGGTTACGCAGCCGCCACAGGAACGCCGGCTGACCAAGGAAGCACAGCCCCTTATCGCTGACCGGATCGAGAAAAAGCTCCTCCGGGTCAAGGCTGAAGTCGATATGGTTGCGCACTGCCCTGTCTGTTTCTTGCCCGGGGCTGTTTTCACCCTTGGGCACCAAGTGTATCAGCCAATTTCAACAGGTCCACCGCTCCGGTTGGGTCTTTCACCCCGCGCAGGCGTTTTGTAGGGTCTGACGGGCAGAACAGCGGGGAGAAGGGCGTGTCGGAAGAAGACGCCGGCGTGACGCCGATGATGGCGCAATATCTGGAGATCCGGCGCGCGAATGAAGGCGCGCTGCTGTTTTATCGGATGGGCGACTTCTACGAGATGTTCTTCGATGACGCCGTGGCCGCTGCCGCCGCGCTGGACATCGCACTGACCAAACGCGGCACCCATCTGGGCGAACCCATCCCGATGTGCGGCGTGCCGGTTCATGCGGCCGAAGGCTATCTTCTGACGCTGATCCGCAAGGGGTTCAGGGTTGCGATTGCCGAGCAGATGGAAGACCCCGCCGAGGCCCGGAAGCGCGGATCAAAGTCCGTGGTCCGGCGCGATGTGGTGCGCCTTGTCACGCCCGGGACGCTGACGGAAGACGCCTTGCTGGAAGCGCGCCGCCACAATTTTCTGGCCGCGTGGTCAGAGGTGCGTGACGAAGCGGCCCTTGCCTGGGCCGATATCTCGACAGGTGAGTTCCGGGTCATGCCCTGCCCGCTGGTGCGCCTGCCGCCCGAACTTGCCCGCCTTGCCCCGCGCGAAGTGCTGGTCAGCGAAACTCGTGACCGCGATCTGGCCCCATTGACCGAAGACATGGGCGCCGCACTGACACCGCTGTCGCGGGCCAGTTTCGATTCCACCGGGGCGGAAAAGCGGCTTTGCGCATTGTTCGGCGTTGGATCGCTGGATGCCTTCGGCCAGTTCGACCGGGCCGAGATTTCGGCCATGGGTGCGCTGGTTGATTATCTGGACCTGACCCAGCGCGGGCGCCTGCCCCTGCTGCGCCCCCCGGTTCGGGAAGCGGCGGGCGGCACCATGCAGATCGACCCGGCGACCCGGCGCAATCTGGAAATCACCCAGGCGCTTTCCGGCGGGCGCGAAGGATCGCTGATTGCCGCGGTGGACCGGACGGTAACAGCGGCGGGTGCGCGGCTTCTGGAACGGCGGTTGTCTGCCCCTTCCTGCGATCTTTCGCTGATCACGCAACGGCATCAGGCCGTACGCTTTCTGCTGGAACAAAGCCGTTTGCGAGATGATCTGCGCGCCGCTTTGCGCAAGGTGCCCGATATGGACCGTGCGCTTTCCCGCCTTGCTCTGGATCGTGGCGGACCACGGGATCTGACCGCCATTCGGGCTGGCCTGACGCAGGCAGCGGCCCTGCACGGCCTGCTGACAGAGGTTCCGCCGCTTCTGAAATCAGCGCAAGAGGCGCTGCTGGGACAAGAAGCGCTGGTAGATCTTCTGGACCGGGCACTGGTGGCAGAGCCGCCCTTGCTGGCACGCGATGGCGGATTCGTTGCACCGGGCTTTGATGCAGGCCTTGATGAAACACGGGCGCTTCGTGACGAAGGGCGGGGCGTGATTGCCCGCATGCAATCGGACTATATGCAACAAACCGGAATCCAGAGCCTGAAGATCAAGCACAACAACGTGCTGGGCTATTTCATTGAAACAACCGCAACCCACGCCGAGCGGATGCTTTCACCGCCGCTGTCGGAAACCTTCATCCACCGGCAAACAACGGCTGGACAGGTGCGCTTCACCACTGTGCCGCTGAGCGAGATCGAGACGCGCATCCTGAATGCGGGCAATCACGCGCTGGAGCTGGAAAAAAGACACTATGAAAGTCTGAAAGCCGCCGTTCTGGCACAATCAGGGCCGATCGGCGCCACCGCAAGGGCGCTCGCGGAACTTGATCTGACAGCGGCACTGGCCGATCTGGCGGCGGCGGAAGACTGGTGTGAGCCCGAAGTTGACGACAGCCGTGCCTTTGAGGTGGAAGGCGGGCGTCACCCGGTGGTGGAGCGCGCGCTTCGGCGACAGGGCGGCGCGGCATTCGTGGCAAACGACTGCGCACTGACCGAAGGCGGCACCCCGGCCATCTGGCTGCTGACCGGGCCGAACATGGCAGGGAAATCCACTTTCCTGCGGCAGAACGCGCTGATCGCCCTTCTGGCGCAGGCAGGTTCCTTCGTGCCGGCCCGGAAGGCACATATCGGGCTGGTCAGCCAGTTGTTCAGCCGGGTTGGTGCTGCGGATGATCTGGCGCGGGGCCGGTCCACATTCATGGTGGAGATGGTTGAAACCGCCGCCATCCTGAATCAGGCCGA
Source organism: Paracoccaceae bacterium (assembly GCA_023260935.1). Classification (GTDB taxonomy): domain Bacteria; phylum Pseudomonadota; class Alphaproteobacteria; order Rhodobacterales; family Rhodobacteraceae; genus Pseudotabrizicola. The sequence continues at coordinate 715 of JALQTL010000460.1, read as the reverse complement.
CGACCGGGCAATGGTCATTCTGGACGAGATCGGGCGTGGCACGGCAACCTATGACGGGCTTTCCATCGCGTGGGCAACGCTCGAGCATCTGCATGATGTGAATCAATCGCGGGCGCTGTTCGCCACCCATTATCATGAGCTCACAGCCCTGTCCGGCAAATTAGACCGGGTTGAAAATGCCACCGTTGCGGTAAAAGAATGGCGCGGCGACGTAATCTTTTTACACGAGGTGCGCCAAGGGGCTGCAGATCGCTCTTACGGGGTGCAAGTGGCACAATTGGCGGGCCTTCCCTTAATGGTGGTTGAGCGCGCGCGGGTGGTTTTGGACGCTTTGGAAAAAGGCGAGCGCGAGGCGGGAAGCACCGGCAGGCAGGCCGTTATCGATGACTTACCATTGTTTTCTTGCACTCCTGCAGCGCCGCCCCCCCCGCAAGCCGCCGCATCACCCGCTTTGGAAATGCTCGAGGCACTGCATCCAGATGAGCTGACACCAAAAGAAGCGCTTCAAAAACTATATGAGTTAAAAGCCGCGGCAAAACCAACAAGCTAATGGTTTTGCCGCCGAAAAACCGCTTTAAGATGCGGGGGTCGAGGAAACGCCAACCTGAGAGGGACGCAACAACCGATCGTGCAACATGAAACCTTCAGCGGATACCTGAATAATATCACCGGCTTTTGTGCCCGGAAGCGGGGCTTCAAACATCGCTTGGTGCAA